>JAGDMC010000064.1 GCA_017860395.1 Bacteroidota bacterium
TTACCGCTGAACTTAGCGCCTCCGGATGTGTTTCTCTTGTTATACATATTTTGTATTTTTGCCACGATTTTTGCAGTGATATCTGCTCTATTGAATTGAAATACAAATTTAATTAAATAATATGGATAAAAAGGTACTTTTAATGATTCTCGACGGCTGGGGAGTAGGGAAGAGGGATAAGTCAAATGTCATTTATACACAGGGTGAGCCTCACATAGATGCCTTAAAAGCAAAATATCCCAATTCTACACTTTCTGCAAGCGGAGAGGATGTAGGTCTGCCCGATGGTCAGATGGGAAATTCGGAGGTTGGTCACCTGAACATTGGTGCAGGAAGAGTGGTTTATCAGGATCTTGTTAAGATAAACAAAGCCTGCCGCGAAAAAAGACTTCTTGAAAACAGCGAAATAAAGGCAGTTTACGATTATGCCAAAAGCTCAGGAAAGGCACTTCATTTTATGGGGCTTATGAGTGATGGCGGTGTTCACAGTGCAATGGAGCATTTGTTTGCTTTTTTGGATCTCGCAAAGGAATACGGGTTGAGCAAAGTTTATGTGCATGCCTTTATGGACGGCAGAGATACCGACCCCAAAAGCGGAAAAGGTTATATAGAACAACTGGAAAAACATCTTGCCAAATCGGCGGGATCTCTTGCAACAATCATTGGCCGCTATTATGCAATGGACAGAGATAAGAGATGGGAGAGAGTGAAACTGGCATACGACCTTCTGGTACATGGAAAGGGAGAGGCCTTCACCAGCGGAGCGGATGCGATGCAGCTGAGGTATGATAACAACATCACCGATGAGTTTATTACGCCCCTGGTTGCTGTCGGCAAAGATGGAAAACCAATTGCAACACTGTCGGATGGCGATGCCGTGATATTTTTTAATTTCCGGAATGACAGGGCGAGGGAAATAACTCAGGTCCTTACTCAGGCTGATATGCCGGAGTATGATATGAAAACGGTTCCTCTTTACTATTGCAACCTGACTCCTTATGATGACAATTTCAAGGGGATGCATATTCTTTATGATAAGGATAATGTTCAGAATACACTTGGAGAAGTAGTTGCGCGGGCAGGTAAGAAGCAGCTAAGAATAGCCGAAACAGAAAAATATGCACACGTCACTTTCTTCTTTTCGGGAGGCAGAGAGTCATTGTTCGAAAACGAGAAACGAATCCTTATAAACTCGCCAAAAGTTGCTACTTATGACTTGCAGCCGGAGATGAGTGCACCTGAAATTAAAGAGGCACTTATTAACGAGATTAACAAGAACACACATGACCTCATCATTCTCAATTTTGCGAATGGCGATATGGTGGGCCATACGGGAGTCTACGACTCAATCCGGAAAGCCGTTGACACTGTTGACAAATGTGCCGGGGAGGTTGCCGAGGCTGCTGTAAAAATGGGATATTCGGTTATTGTCACAGCGGATCACGGTAATGCCGACTTCGCCGTAAATAGTGACGGATCGCCAAATACTGCACATTCGCTCAATCCTGTTCCTTTCATTGTTGTCGATAAGGATGTAAAAAAGGCAGAGAATGGCATTCTGGCAGATATCGCCCCTACAATTCTTAAACTTATGGGAGTTCCTGCTCCCAAAGACATGACAGGTAAATCGTTAGTTTAGCAATTAACTAATTGTTTATAACTTTTACAAAGGGCCGGTGAGTTTCATCGGCCCAAATTTTCTATCTTTATAGCCCAGCAAAATATACCAAAAATGCCATTCGTACACCTCCATGTTCATACACAGTATTCTGTTTTAGATGGTGCAGCAGCCATAAACAAGCTCTTCCAAAGTGCCGCAGCCGACAAACAAATCGCTCTTGCAATAACTGACCACGGGAACATGTATGGGGTTAAGGAATTTCTTGATAATGCGTCAAAACATCCTACAGTAAAACCAATCGTGGGTTGTGAATTTTATGTTTCGAAAGGGAGCCGTTTCCAGAAGAAGGGAAAAGAGGATTTAAGCGGGTACCACCTTATTTTGCTTGCAAAAAACTACGATGGGTATAAGAATCTTATAAAACTCTCTTCTTATGCTTTCATTGAGGGGTTCTACTCAAAGCCAAGAATAGACAGGGAACTGATTGAAAAATACCATAAAAACCTGATTTGTTCCTCTGCTTGTCTCGGAGGTGAGGTTGCAAGGGCAATTGCCACAGAGAATATTTCTGAAGCAGAAAAAGTCATTACCTGGTATAAGAATCTTTTTGGAGAAGATTATTACCTGGAACTTCAAAGACACGAAACAGATGTTCCCGGAGCCGACACTTCAACATTTGAAGTGCAGGAGAGGGTAAATAAAGTCATTCTTAAACTCGCTGCCAAGCACGATGTTAAGGTCGTTTGTACAAACGACGTGCACTTTGTCTCTTCGGATGACCGCGAAGCACACGACAGGCTCATTTGCCTGACTACGAATTCGGATTATGATGATCCGGACAGGCTTAGGTATACAAAACAGGAATATCTGAAAAGCCAGGAGGAGATGGAGGCGATATTTGCCGATGTTCCGCAGGCTTTAGAGAGCACAATTGAAATTGCCAGCAAGGTTGAGGCCTATAGCATAGAGTCTGACCCTGTTATGCCATATTTTCCTATACCGGACAACTTTGAAAATACAGGAGATTACCTGAGGGACCTCACCTATAAAGGTGCAGTATCCCGTTACGGAGAGCTTAATGAAAGCCAGAGGGAGAGGATAGATTTTGAACTGGAAGTGGTTTTGAGAATGGGTTTTTCCGACTATTTTCTCATTGTTCAGGATTTTATTGCTGCTGCAAGAAGAATGGGCGTATGGGTAGGCCCCGGGAGGGGATCCGCCGCAGGCTCTGTTGTGGCTTATTGCCTGAGGATAACAGATATAGACCCTCTTAAGTATGACCTTCTCTTTGAGCGTTTCCTTAATCCGGACAGGGTAAACTTCCCTGATATTGATATCGATTTCGACGATGACGGACGTTCAAAGGTTCTTAAATATGTGGAAGATAAATATGGGAAGGACCATGTTTCTCATGTTATCACTTTTGGAACAATGGCAGCCAAAAGCGCAATAAGAGATATTGCCCGTATTCAGAAACTTTCGCTTAGCGAATCGGACCGCCTGGCTAAACTCATTCCAAATAAGTTCCCGTCCGATTCCGAAGGCAGGACCATTGATGTAAATCTTGACAACTGCCGTATTTATGTGCCGGAAATTAAAGAGGCATTTGAATCGCCGGAGCCTCTTATCCGTGAAACAATGGAGTTCGCCAGAAGACTGGAAGGCAATGTAAGGAACGTTGGAGTTCACGCATGTGCCATAATCATTGGACGAGACGACCTGAGAGAGCATATTCCAATTTGCATATCCAAAGATAAGGACACGGGGGAAGATATGTGGGTTTCGCAATACGAAGGGTCGCAAATTGAGAAGGTGGGTATGCTCAAGATGGACTTTTTGGGTCTGAAAACACTCTCAATTCTTAAAGATGCTGTTTCCAACATAAAGAAATCACGCGGGATAGATATAGACATAGACACCATTCCTATTGACGACAAGGCGACATTTGAGCTTTTCAGCAGAGGAGACAGCGTTGCTACGTTCCAGTTTGAAAGTGACGGTATGAGAAAGTGGCTCAGAGAACTCAAGCCGTCGAGGTTTGAGGACCTCATTGCAATGAATGCCCTTTACAGGCCGGGTCCTATGGATTACATACCCGATTTTGTTGAAAGAAAGAGGGGCCTTAAGCAAATTGAGTACGACCTTCCGGAAATGCAGGAGATACTTTCGGATACCTACGGAATTACAGTTTATCAGGAGCAGGTGATGCTTCTTTCTCAGAAGCTGGCAGGATTTAACAAGGGATCTGCCGATAAACTGCGTAAGGCGATGGGTAAGAAGATCAAACAGGTGATGGATGGTCTTAAGCAGCAGTTTATTAACGGAGGTACTGCAAACGGACACACTATCGAGGTGCTTGAGAAGATATGGAAAGACTGGGAATCATTTGCCCAGTATGCTTTCAATAAATCTCACTCAACATGTTATGCATGGATAGGATATCAGACGGCATACCTTAAGGCAAATTACCCGGCGGAATTCATGGCCGCTACCCTAAGCAGGAATCTCGACAATATTGAAGAGATAACCAAATACATGGATGAGTGCAAGAGAATGGGAATGTCTGTTCTGGGCCCCGATGTGAATGAGAGTGTAGATACTTTTACCGTTAACAAAAAGGGTAATATTCGTTTTGGAATGGCCGGTATAAAGGGAGTAGGTTCCGGTGCCGTTGAGAATATTGTGGCAGCAAGGGAAGCGGCAGGAGGTCAGTTTACCTCTATTTTTGATTTTATTGAGCGGGTAAACATGTCGGTTGTTGGCAAAAAAACAATTGAATCACTTGTATACTCAGGAGCTTTTGATTGTTTTGAACCGGTAAAAAGGGAACAATATCTGGCTCTGAATTCCAAAGATGAGCCATTTTTGGAAACGCTGGTGAAATATGGATCAAAATTTCAAAATGACTCTTTGTCTCAGGGAATGTCGCTGTTCGGTGGTAACGAGAGCATTAAGCCTGTACCTCCGGAAATTCCTGTTGCACCCGAAATTGATAAACTGGAACTCTTAAAACGGGAAAAAGAACTTGTAGGGATGTTCCTCTCTGCACACCCGCTGGATCAGTTTAAATTCGAGGTGAGCCATTTTACAAGCAACACCCTCACAGAGGCTGCCGAACTGGTTCTTGCCTCTGCCAATGACCCCACAATAAAGGGGAAGGAGCTAATAATTGCAGGAATAGTGACAACTGCCAAGACATCAATGTCCAAAAACGGAAGGCCTTTCATTAATTTTACAATAGAGGACTTTAACGGATCGCTTCAGTTCACTCTTTTTGGAAAGGACTATGAAAATTTTATGAAATACACGCAGCCCAATCTTCCTCTTTTGCTAAAAGTTGCAATTTTGCCAAAATATGGCTTTTTCAATGCAAAAAAGGAGGAGAACAGCAAACCGGCAGACTGTGAATTAAAAGTGAAAAGCATTCGTCTTCTCTCAAACACAAAAGAGGACTTCATTAAAACAATAACAATAAACATTCCCGTACTTCAGCTTGACAAGCACTTCAGAAAAGACTTACTGAGAGTTTTCAGGGAAAACGAGGGTACGACCAGGGTTATTGTAAAGGCCATTGAATACGAAAACCAACTTGCTGTTGAATTTTTCTCAACAAAATTCATGGTTTCGCTAAATGACAATCTATTTAACTATTTTGATTCTCTGGGACTGGAATACTCATTCACTCCAACCCTGAGCTTTTAACTCAATCTGGGCGCCATCGGGAGTGATAAGATTTACTCCCGAGCCGGCACCTGACAGGTGCCCGATTATATCCATGTTGGGAATCTCCTTTTTTACCGAATCATATGACGCAAGAGGTATTGTAAAGAGTATCTGCATATCTTCGCCTCCGTTGAGAACCGCCGTAGTCGCATCCATATTGAGTTCTTCGGCCATTTCAAATGTTTGAGCGGCAATTGGAATTTTATCCAGAAAAATCTTCGCACCTGTTCCCCACCTGCGGCAAACTCTTTTTACCGCATCGGCCAATCCTCTCGAAATAAATTCGCCGTCGGAAGGAATTATTGAGTTACTGCTCATAATTTCGTTGACAGAAGTATTAAGCTCCGGATTCAGATAGGATTTTAGTATAAACTTATAACCGTCTAGTTTTGGCTGAATCTGAGGATTTGAGGTGAAAAGCAGTTTTTCCCTCTCCAGAAGCTGAAGCCCCATATAGGCAGCCCCTAAACTACCAGTGATGCAGATAAGATCTCCCGCTACGGCTGCCGGTGTTTGAACAAAGACCTCTTTTTTTTGTTTCCCTTGTGAGGAAAGACTAATTGTGAGGCCGGTGAGAGAAGGCATGAGGTCGAGGCCGGGGGATGAAATTTTGTGATCTCCAAGGGCGGCTGAAATACCAAACCAAAGTTCTTCAACATCTTCAACGCAAAACCTCTTTGAGAGGCCAATGCGTATTGAAATAGTTTCGGGAGTGTGGTTTTTTGCATAGATAGGTCCCAATACCGAAAGTACAGCCTTATAGCCCAAATGCTTAAGAGGTGTATAGACAAGATCGAAGTCAATGCCTTCCAGCAGAAGAGAGTGAGAATCAATCCAGTGGCACTCCTGCTCGCTGGTATATGGTGTAACATCCGATACGGTTGAAATGGAATCTCCAAGCAATCTCTCTATCAGGTTTATTTTGCCAATATCCTCTATGGGAGTCCTTTTTGGCTGAACATTCTGTCTGTCTGTCATGTTGAAATATTTGTATGCAAAAATAGATTAAATTGATTTAACTTTGCGCCACGATGAGTGAAAATGATATAATTCAGAAGGTAACAGAAGCCGAATATGAACACGGCTTTGTAACCGCAGTAGATCAGGAGTTTTTCCCAAAAGGGCTGAACGAAGATATTATCAGGATGATCTCCGCAAAAAAGGAGGAACCTGAGTGGATGCTTGAATTCCGCCTCAAGGCCTATAACAAGTGGCTCACAATGAAGATGCCGCAATGGGCGCATCTTACCATACCCAATATAGATTATCAGGAAATTATATTTTTTTCTGCCCCTAAAAAGTTGAAAGAGGGTAGTGCAATTGATCCGGAACTGCAGGCTACTTTTGATAAACTGGGCATCCCGCTAGACGAAAGAAATATTCTTGCGGGTGTTGCAGTTGATGCAGTTTTTGACTCTGTTTCGGTTAAAACAACATTCCGGGAGTCGCTTGCCGAAAAGGGTGTTATTTTTTGCTCTTTCTCCGAAGCCGTAAAAGATTATCCGGACCTTGTAAAGCAATATCTGGCATCGGTTGTTCCATACGGAGACAACTACTTTGCCGCTCTTAACTCAGCAGTTTTTTCCGACGGGTCATTCTGTTATATTCCAAAAGGGGTGAGATGCCCTATGGAACTGTCAAGCTATTTCAGGATTAATTCAAAGGGAACCGGCCAGTTTGAAAGAACACTAATTGTTGCCGAAGAGGGCTCTTATGTTAGTTACCTTGAGGGATGTACTGCGCCGCAGCGGGACGAAAACCAGCTTCATGCGGCTGTAGTTGAAATTGTTGTAATGAAAGATGCAGAGGTTAAATACTCGACGGTTCAGAACTGGTATCCCGGTGATGCAAGCGGAAAGGGAGGAATTTTCAATTTCGTAACCAAGCGCGGTATATGCAAGGGAGAAAACAGTAAACTCTTCTGGGCTCAGGTGGAAACCGGCTCTGCAATAACATGGAAATATCCCAGTACAATACTAAGAGGCGATAATTCGGTATCCGAGTTTTACTCTGTGGCTGTTACAAACCACCATCAGCAGGCAGATACCGGAACAAAGATGATTCATATAGGGAAAAATACCCGAAGCCGCATCGTAAGCAAGGGCATATCTGCCGGAGTAAGCCAGAACAGCTATCGCGGTCTGGTTAAAATACTCCCGAATGCCGAGAACTCAAGAAACCATACTCAGTGTGAT
>JAGDMC010000265.1 GCA_017860395.1 Bacteroidota bacterium
AGGGTTTACAACGACCTTTTCAATGCAATCGAGGGCAAGCCAAACACAAAAGGGGAATGTTTTCACCTTAATATGCTCTCCACAACCTGCCATGTCTATTTCGGAAAAGTTATGGGAGCAACTCCAAACGGAAGGCCGGCGGGAAGAGCCATTTCCGATGGCACCTCACCATCACAGGGTTCCGATACCCACGGCCCTACCTCGGTAATCCAGTCCCTTGGCCGGCTCGACCAGATAAAATCCGGAGGCACCCTTTTAAACCTCCGCTTCCTTCCAAATCTGGTAAAAACAGAACAGGACGTAGCTAAACTTGCCTCACTCATTCGCACCTATTTCTCCCTTAGCGGCCACCATATTCAGTTTAACATAGTGGATACAGTCACGCTTCGCGATGCCCAGCAAAAACCCGAAGAGTACCGCGACCTGCTCGTGCGCATGGCCGGATACAGCGACTATTTCAACGACATGAACACCGACCTTCAGGAGGAGATTATCTCCCGGACAGAAAACGACTCGTTTTAGACCTTAAGATTAAAATTGCTATCTTAACCTGTGAGTTTTAGTCATCAACAATATTATTCGGAAACTTATGAGCTACATATTTGACATAAAACGCTACTCGATAAACGACGGGCCGGGGATAAGGCTCACTGTGTTCTTTAAGGGTTGCCCCCTGTCCTGCATTTGGTGTCATAACCCGGAGGGGATTGACAAAGGGCAGAATAAACTGTACAACAAGCAGAAATGCCTCAACTGCCTCAGCTGCGTAAATATTTGTCCGCAAACTGCACTTGCAATGATGTCGGACGAGATTTCCACAGATATGTCCCTTTGCACCGGTTGTGGAAAGTGCGCAGAAGCATGCCCTACAAAAGCTCTTGAGATGTCGGGAAAGGAGATGACGACCAATGAAATTATGAAAATAATTGAGAAGGAAATCATCATTTTCGACCAGTCAAGAGGCGGAGTGACATTTTGCGGAGGAGAACCACTGTACAACAAAGAAGCACTCATCGAACTTCTGGACAGATGCAGTAAGCTTTCAATTCATACAACCGTGGACACATCGCTTCATGCAAATCCCGAACTTGTAAGGGAGGTTGCCGGAAAATGCGACTTGCTGCTGATTGATATTAAGCATATGGATTCCGATCTTCATCACAAATATGCCGGAGTAAAAAACGAACTTATCCTCTCCAATATAAGAATGGTTGCAGGAATGGGTGTTCCGTATATTATAAGGATTCCCCTTATTGAAGGCGTGAATGCCGATGAAAAGAACATGGCTGATACTGCCCGTTTCATATCCTCACTCCCCGGGAAGATGCCAAAGGTGGAATTTCTTCCATACCACGATATTGCAAAAGGGAAACACACCAAACTGGGCAGCGTATACAACCCCAATAACGTTCCTATGGGAAAACCGTCCGAAGAGGTAATCAATAGATGCGTAAAAATATTTAAATCCACCGGAGTAGAAGCTATTGTAAAATAGGGATATGTCCGTTGTGTAAAAAATTAATTAACTTTATATGGGTTAGGCAGAAATTGAAACCTTAAAGGATTTTCAAAATGAAACAAATTAATTACAAAATATCAAGCATAGCGAACTTGTGTGAGATATTACAGTCTAAAGAAATAGTTTCCTTTTGTAAATTTCAATCTCAGCTGGTTCAGATTTATTCTGCAAAAAACGACAGTAAATGGTATCAGTCAATCGGGAATGAGATAAGAAAGATTTTTCCTTTATCTGTTATTATAGGAGCCTCCTCAGTAGGAGAAATTTGTGACGGCAAAATGTTCACCGACTCAACGGTGATTGTATTCTCTTTTTTTGAAAGTTCATCGCTTAATATTTTCTCATATGAGTGTAAACCCGGAAGCGAGCAAGCAATCGGAAAAGCATTAGTTAAAGATGTTGAAACATTGAATGCAGATGTTAAGGGAGTGCTTTTGCTTTCTACACCGGTCACCAGTGACGCAGGAAAATTATTTAACAGCATTACTGCATGCAATTTGAGCTATCCGGTTTTTGGCGGCGGAGCAGGAGATTACGCAAATAAGCGAAAAACTTTGGTCTTTGATGGTATGCACTGTTATGAGCAAGGTCTGATATCTGTCGTTTTTTCAGGAGACAACCTGCATGTTGAGCCATTTACATATCTTGGCTGGCAACCGCTGAGCAAAGAAATGACTATAACTGAAATTGGTGAAATGTCTGTTAAGTCACTGGACGGTAAGCCTGCATTTTCGGTCTATGAAAAATATTTGGGTATAAAAGCCGACGATAGTTTTTTCCTGAACAGCCTTGAATTTCCTTTTCTCTTTTATCGAAATGGTCAAATAATTGCCCGCACACCTTTTTTTGTCAACGAGAAAGATGGTTCAATCCAGCTGGTAGGTGATGTACAGGTTGGTGAAAAAATCAGAATCGGATACGGAAATCCCCAGATGATTTTAGCTGAATCGGGGCATATTCAAAAACAGATGCAGGATTTTAATCCTGAGGCAATTTTTTTATATACCTGTATATGCAGAAGGTTTCTGCTGCAACAGGACGCAAATCTTGAAACACTCCCATTTAACAGCATCGCCCCAACAGCCGGCTTTTATACTTTTGGCGAGTTTTGTTCCAATGGCACTTTTAATT
>JAGDMC010000266.1 GCA_017860395.1 Bacteroidota bacterium
GAACCTAACCCGGCTGTTTCCGAGCAGAGAAGCATCACAGCGTGTTCTTGTGCGGATTATCAAAGCGTCTGCATCGCGAACTGCTTCTGCATTTATCTCCTTTCCCTTTAAATATGTTATTTGAACGTAGGGTTCTAAAACTCCCCGTAGAAAAGGGATGTCGCTGTCTGCAATTACTTTTATAATGTTACTCATAAAAATTATGACCTACCTAAGTATTATCTCTTTAACAAGTGGCTTTCCGAGCTTTCCGTTTATCTCCTTTATAAGGCCAGTTTTAAGCTGTGACAGCCTGTCTCTCGCAACGGAAGAACTCATGGTACAAAACAGCTTGCCCTCTTTATAATCTCTCAAAAGTACGTATTTCTGAATTCCCGGCGCAAGAATCAAATCAAAAGCTTCCAGCACTTTTGCCTTTGTAAGTGCAGTATCAATTCCCATTATTCTTATATAATCGGGAATCAGATCTCCAATACGGACTGCATCCTGTCGTTTCATAAAATTTTCCCCGCTTCAATTTCGAAAGACCTGGTCTCTCCGTTTATTGTTTCAAGAATAGAATGTATTCTCACTTTGTTGCTGTCGGTAATAAATATCTGTCCAAAGAAATTTGACGCAACAAGTTTAAGCAGGTATTCAACCCTTTGCATATCAAGCTTATCAAAGACATCGTCAAGTAAAAGAACAGGAACCTTGTTGTGCAGTTCTTTGAATATTGAAAACTGAGCAAGCTTAAGGGAAATTAAAAATGACTTTTGCTGACCCTGAGAGCCTACTTTTCTTATTGGATTTCCATTCATGTTAAAAAGAAGATCGTCCCGGTGAACACCTGTTGTAGTGTACTTAAATGTCTTGTCCCTCTCCATGCTCTTAATCAGCAATTCCGACAGGGGGCCCTCTTCCAGATCGGATTTGTACTCAATGGATATCTCCTCTCTGCCGCCTGAGAGCATTGAGTAATATCTTGATACCAGGGGAACAAGGCTGTTTACAAATTCCTTTCTGGCCTGATAAATATATGCTGCGTTGTAAGATAACTGTTCAGAAAAAGCAGACAGCAAGTCTAATGAAATTGAACTGTTTTTAAGTAGTTTGTTTCTTTGTGCAAGCAGCTGGTTGTAGTTTTGCACTCTGCGCAGATACTCCCTGTCTGTTTGCGACAGTATGGCATTAAGAAAGCGTCTCCTCTCCTCGCCCGACTCATTTATAAGGCATGTGTCGTATGGAGATACCATTACAATAGGTATAAGTCCGATGTGGTCGGAAAATCTCTGATAGGTTTTCCCGTTTCTCCTGATACTCTTCTCTCCTTCGGAGGTTAGAGAAAGGGAAATTTTTTCTTCAGTTCCGTCTTCTCTTGAATAATCTCCGTGAATTGCCGCCATGCTCTCCCCATAATTTATTGTATACTGGTCTATGTTAGAGAAGTAACTCTTGGACATCGAGAGATAATATACTGCATCCAGAAGATTACTTTTTCCGGAACCATTTATTCCAGTAATGCAATTTAATTTGGGAGAAAATTCAATTTTTGCTTCGCCAATATTTTTAAAATTGAGTATTGATATCCTCTTTAAATACATTTACATCTTATTAATATACAAAGTTACTACTTTTATGAATTAAATATTTGAGATTAGACAAAATATTGTAATTTTGCAACCTGCTAAAAAAAGAAGCGATGACAAAGAAAAACCATCAACAAGATCCTGAGCAATCAGTAGAACAGGCCCTGAACAACACCGAGCATTTTATTGAGAGGTATAAAAAACCGCTCATTTATAGCGCAATTATTATACTTTTAATAGTAGGCGCAGGTTTTGCTTATCAGCACTTATACCGCAAACCGCTAATACAGGAGGCACTTGCTCAGTCCTTTACAGCCGAGCAACACTTCCGCGCAGACTCATTTGCGCTTGCTCTTAACGGAGACGGCAATGCACTTGGTTTCAAGCAAATAATTGATGAATATGGCAGCAACGCCGGCGAAGCGATTTACCTCTATGCTGGTATCTCGGAACTTCAGCTTGGCAACTATCAAAATGCCATTGATTATCTGAAAAAATATAAGGGAGACGATCTTGTTATGCAGGCACGTGCTATCTGCAACATTGGAGATGCATACGCAGGACTTCAAAACTACAAAGAAGCAGCGAGCCAGTATATGAAAGCAGCCAAACATGTTGACAATCCTTTTGCTGCAGGTTACCTTCTTAAAGCGGGTATAATGTATGAGGAACTTGGAGACACTGCAAAAGCTCTTGAAGTGTATGACGAGATTAAAATTAAATATCCTCAGACAATTGAAGGATTTGAAATTGACAAATACATTGCTAAAATCAAGCAATCTGTTCCGCAACAATAAATAATAAGATAAGATGGGAAGAGCATTTGAATTTCGTAAAGAGAGAAAATTTAAACGCTGGGGCAATATGGCCAAAGTCTTTACAAGACTTGGCAAGGAGATTTCGATGGCCGCCAAATCGGGTGGTATGGATCCCGACAACAACCCCCGCCTGAGAGCTCTCATTTCAACTGCACGGTCGGAAAACATGCCCAAAGACAATATCGAGAGGGCAATAAAAAGAGCTATTGAAAAGGATCACTCAGACTATAAAGAGATAGTTTATGAAGGATACGGGCCT
>JAGDMC010000267.1 GCA_017860395.1 Bacteroidota bacterium
CCACCTACTATTTTGCTCCCCAGGGATTTGCAAAACGGTCTTGATGCACTCAGGGATATTATGAGAGAAGAGGTAAACAACCGTTATAAATTTGCTCTCAGCAGTCTTGAAAGGGCTAAGGCAAAAAAAGGAGTTCAGGTAGAGAATCAGGATAAATCCATAGACTTTACAAAGGCAAAAGCAGAAAAATATTTTGAACCTGCGCTCAAAGAGGACAAGATAGCTCTGGATACAAAGGTTTGGCAGGACAAACTCAATAAGTACAGCGCATTGTTTGCAGAAAACAAAGATATTATTGGAGCAAACATCACATTGACCTACAAGATTTGGAGAAAATATTTTGTTTCAACAGAGGGGGCGGAAATTGCAGAGAACAGAGTATACATACTTCTTAGCGTAAGGGGAACCACCATGGCCGATGACGGAATGGAACTGCCTCTGCATAACAGCTATTTTGCCTATTCTCTTGACGAACTTCCATCGGAGGCTCAAATAACTAAGGATATCAAAACGATGTCTTCAAAGTTGTCTAAGTTAAAAGTTGCTCCTTTGGTTCAGCCATACACAGGACCCGCTCTTTTATCTGGATCGGCAAGTGGTGTCTTTTTTCACGAAATTTTCGGCCACAGGGTAGAGGGTCAGAAAATGAAAAGCGACAGCGACGGTCAGACATTTAAAAACATGGTGGGAGAGAGTGTTCTTCCGGCCAGCATCAGCGTATACTGTGACCCTACGATGAAAAAATATCACGGCAACGCTTTGAACGGATATTATATTTTTGACGACCAGGGAGTGAGAGGAGAAAGAGTCGAAGTTGTAAAGGACGGCATACTTAAGAATTTCCTTATGACTCGTACCGGATTGGACGGATTCCCAAAATCAAATGGTCACTCAAGGGCAGAATTTGAGTACGACCCTACATCCCGTCAGTCAAACCTCATAGTTGAGACAAATGCATACAAAACAGATGCAGAGTTAAGAAAACTGCTCATAGACGAGGCTAAGAAACAGGGAAAAGAATACGGATATTTCTTTAAGGCCGTTACAGGCGGTTTCACACAAACAGGTCGTACCGGAGCAAACTCGTTTAATGTTACACCTCTTGAGGTTTACAAAATATATGTAGACGGGCGTGAAGACGAACTGGTAAGAGGCGTAGATATGATAGGCACTCCTCTTTCTATGTTTTCAAACATTGAATATGCCGGCGGTGAATTTGAAATTTTTACCGGAACCTGCGGTGCGTCTTCGGGAAATGTACCAGTAACAGCAATCTCGCCTACTATTCTTGTAAATAAGGTGGAACTGCAAAAGAAAGCGAAACCAACAGTAACACCGGCTCTTTTGCCTCGTCCGTAATTCTTAAACAAACGAAAAAAAATTAGAGAAATGAGATACATATATACTTTAATTATTGCCCAGCTACTTATAGTATGCTCCCTGTTTGGTCAGAAAAACGAAAATGTTCTGTTCAAGGCCATGCAGGATGAAATGCTTCGCAGTAAAAACGAACTTGTTCTGCCCGCTTCGCCCAAACCCTTTTTTGTAGCCTATACAGTTGGCGAAAATCAATATATCTCCGTAAGCAGCTCATTGGGAGTAATACTGTCTTCAAAGGAGAGTTCAAAGGAGAGGGTTCATTCTGTAAATCTATATGTGGGAGACAATAAGTTTTCCAGTGATTATTCATATAGCGGCAATGGTGTTGTCTCTCCAAGTTTTACTTCCAGAGATGACAATTACGACCAGCTGAGGAGGAATTTCTGGCAAACATCGGATGTTGCCTATAAATTTGCTGTTGAGGTTTATAACTCAAAGAAAAACAACATTAAAACTGCAAATCTCACAGAAGAAGAAAAGGCTTTGCCCGATATGCTTCCTTTGAAAAAGGTTGAGGCATACACATCCGAAGCTCCTGCTTTAAATGTGAACAAAACGGCATACGAAGATTTGTCAAAATTATTGTCAAAAGAGTTTGCAAAGTATCCCCAGATTGCAGATTCCAGAGTGGAGATAGACGGTGTGGAAACAATCTATTACTATCAGTCTACAGAAGGGACCAAGGTAAAAGAGCCGGCCACTTATGTCTGCATCACTCTAAAGGGAAAAGTAAGAAACATTAAGGGACAGATTATTGAAGACAGAGAGATTATTTATGCCCCTACATTTGAGAAATTGCCATCTGCAGAGATGCTTGCCGCAAGGGTAAATAAGTTTTCCGCTAAACTTGTTTCACTCCAGAGTGCTCAAAGCATGAGCGAATATTATCTGGGCCCTGTTCTTTTTGAAGATGACGCAGTTGCCACAATTCTTTCCGAGAACCTTGTTTCTCCGTCCGGAATAATATCTTTCAGAAAACCGGTTCAGGTTATGGCTACAGTTTCGAGGGTAGAGAATGTTTCCGGCCAAAAAGAGATTAAACCTCTGGAAGAGAGGATTAACAAAAAGGTTGTAGACAGCAGGTTAAGTGTAACCAACAGAACTGATCTCAGCGATTATAACGGAATGTCTCTTTTGGGAAGTTACAATATTGATGCTCAGGGAGTGACTCCGGTTAAAGAGGTTAAATTAATTGAAAACGGAATTTTGAAAACACTTCTCAGCAGTCGTATCCCAACTAAGAAAATTTCCGAATCGACAGGAAG
>JAGDMC010000268.1 GCA_017860395.1 Bacteroidota bacterium
GAACCTTGGGTCTTTTTCTATTTTTCCAAAGAGCTCTATGGCTTTTTTAAAGTCCTTTTGCATATACCGGATATATGCAATGTAGTATTGACTCGGGTTGGAAAAAGAGCTGTATTTCGCTCCAAGGACCAACTGGAAGAGTTTCTCGGCTTCAACGAGTTTCCCTGTTCTCATGTTGCAGTATGCAAGCTGAAAGTTGTACTCGTTTATCTGCTCTTTTGCCAGGTTTTTACTGTTTATTTTTTGAAGGATATCATAAGAAGTGATGTACTCCTGCTGTTTAAAGTAATATCCGGCCTGCTTTAAACGGATGGTCTCCTTTTCGCTTGAATATGGATACTTGTCAAAATAATCTTTTACAAGACCTTCTATATTTGGTTTCCGGAGTTCAATTGAACAAAGCAGCGAAAGAGCCTCAGCATCGGCATATTCAGACGCAGAAAGCGTCCTTGTAACAGCAAGCGCATCGTTTATCTCTTTAATGGCAGCAGAATACATCTCTCTGTCATATAGTTGCGTGGCTGCCTTCATCCTGTCACGAAAATCCCTCTCTCTGTTTTCCGCTGAAGCAGGTGCAACAAGGGTAAAAATGAATATTGATATAGCGAGGGCCCTCAAGGTCTTTAACATTGTTGTCATACGATAAAATATTAATAACAGGATGTTTTAAAGCTCAAATTTAGTAAATTTGCATCAATTAACAGCCAAAATTATGCCACCGGACTACAGCGAACCCATAATAGATTTATCGGGAATAGATATTGTAAAGGAAGAGAGTCTTATAGTTTCCGAGCTTAACCTTAAACTTATGAGAGGAGATATACTTTATCTCATAGGAAGGGTAGGGAGCGGAAAAACCTCAATAGTTAAGTCAATCATTGCAGAAATTCCGGTAAACAAAGGAAAGGCAATGGTTGCCGGTTTTAATCTGATAAACATTCGTGAAAGGGAAATACCCCTTTTGCGAAGAAAAATAGGCGTTGTCTTTCAGGATTTTCAGCTTTTAAACGACCGTACGGTTTACAACAACCTTAAATTCGTTCTTGAAGCCACCGGATGGAAAGACGAAAAAGACATTGAAGAGATAATAAAATCAAAACTGGAAAGTGTGGGGATGGGACTTAAGGCCCACAAAATGCCTCATCAGCTTTCCGGAGGAGAGCAGCAGAGAGTGGCAATTGCCAGAGCTCTTCTCAATAATCCGGAAATAATCCTTGCCGACGAACCTACCGGAAATCTTGATGTGGATACTGCAAACGAAATAATGAATGTTCTCATGAAGATTCACAGGGAGCAGAATCCGGGAATAATAATTGTTACCCACAATCGCTCCATTGTTAAGCGTTACCCGGGCAGGGTGATGCTTTGCGAGAACCTTTCCTGTACCGAAATAGATGCCGTGCAGGAGATTGATATCTCTCAGATGCTTGAGGAAGATGTCCTCGAATAAAATTTCCCCGCAAAGATGAAGAGGTCCGACAGATACAAAGGAATTCTTGACTGGTTCGCTAAAAATGTACCCGTTGCCCAAAGCGAACTCAAATTCAGGAATCCGTATGAACTTATTGTTGCCGTTATTTTATCTGCACAATGTACAGACAAAAGGATTAACATGGTCACACCTCCATTGCTGAAAAGATTTCCTGACCCTGTTTCGATGTCTGAGTCGTCCGAAGAGGAGATTTTCAAATACATCCGGTCAGTCACATTTCCAAACAACAAGAGCCGCCATCTTCTGGGAATGTCAAAAATGCTTGTGGAAAAATTCAATTCTGTTGTTCCCGAAGATCCGGAAGAACTTCAAAAACTTCCGGGAGTGGGAAGAAAAACTGCAAATGTTATAGCTTCGGTCATATACAATAAACCTGTAATTGCAGTGGATACACATGTATTTCGCGTGGCACGCCGGATTGGACTCTCATCGGCAAAAGATGTCTTAGGGGTAGAAGAAGATCTAACTTCTGCCATCCCGTCGGAACAGAGAGCGATTGCACACCATTGGCTCATACTCCACGGAAGATATATATGCGTGGCCAGAAAACCAAAATGCGCCGATTGTGGAATCGCCGCATTTTGTGAATATTTTGAAAAATTAAATTCAGGAAACCATATTCTTGACAGTACTAACCTCAATAAATGAGGCCCCTGCCTGTACTCCAAAACTTCCTGCCAGTACACCTATCATATCCTCTTTGCATACTCTCTTGTCGTTTAGAAGCGTTTGTGCAGCCTCTTTTACAAAATCGTCCTTTGACGGTGCAGGAGACATAAAATAGCTGTATACTCCGAATGACAATGCGAGTTCTCTCATCACATAAGGCTTGTAGCACTTTGCATAGATTGGGACATTTGGCCTGAAAGCAGAAACATATCTGCCGGTGCGGCCTGTCATTGTATCAATTACAATTGCCTTTATAGGCAGGTGGCATGTTGCATAAACCAGTGTTCTTGCAAGCACTTCAGCTGTGGGCCAGGTTACATCCTTAATTTTCAGCTCAACATATGGTCTGATATTCTGCTCTATCTCCAGTGCAATATCGGACATTGTACGAACGGCTTCCAGCGGATATTTTCCATTTGCTGTCTCTCCGCTTAGCATTATGGCATCGGTGCTCTGGAAAATCGCATTGGCCACATCGCTCAC
>JAGDMC010000269.1 GCA_017860395.1 Bacteroidota bacterium
GACACAGGCTATCCCAAGGGAAAGGGAGTATGAAGTCCGTCAGCTTGTCTCATCTGCTCTTATGAGAGGAAGCATTGACCTTTTTGCAACAGTTGAACATGCAGGAAGCAACAGCACCCGCAAAATAAACAGAGATGTGTTTCTTTCATACTACAATCAGATAATGGAAATAAACAACTCTCTGCCTCAGAAGATAAACGACCCCACTATTCTTGGCACCATCCTGAAGATGCCGGATGTACTTGAGTCGCAAAAGCAGACAGAAGAGACAGATATATGGGAGCCGCTCAAGAAATGCATTCAGGATGCTATTGAATCGCTGATTGAATTCCGCAAAACAGAGGGAAAGAAACTTGACGAAGAAATCAGAAACAGAGTTGCCCTCATTCTTGAAAATCTTTCACAAGTTGAAGGTTACGAAAGCCAGAGAACAGAATCTGTACGGCAGAGAATTAACTCGCGCATGGAAGAGTTGAAAGGAGAAATTGACAAAAACCGCCTTGAACAGGAGATTATATATTATCTGGAAAAGCTGGACATTACCGAAGAAAAGGTACGGCTTAACCAGCATTGCAAGTATTTTACCGAAACGCTGGATAAGGAAGAGTTCCCGGGTAAGAAGCTTGGATTCATAGCTCAGGAGATGGGTCGGGAGATAAATACATTGGGTTCAAAAGCCAATCATGCCGAAATTCAGAGGTGGGTTGTAAAGATGAAGGACGAATTGGAAAAGATTAAGGAGCAGTCTCTCAATATATTGTAAAATATTTGCAATTTTTTTGCAACTTTTTTGGGTGAGGCTTCGTCTATAATGCAGAAAACAAAAAAACTTTTAATCTCTTTTTTCTCTGCATCATGAAAACAACAATTTCTACCCTCGCAATCGCCTTTACAATTGCTGCCTCAACACTGACAGCATCGGCCCAAACAAAAACCGCCCCGCTTTCCAATCCGGATTTTAACGCATCTGTACTTGTAAGTTCTGCATTCAGAAACATTTCAAAAAACTACACTAAGGAAGACTGCTTTATCTCTGCATATTATAAAGAGGTCATAACAAAAAATGACAAAGCATTTTCTCTTAATGAAGCTATTCTCGACATCGACAAAGCATCGTATCTCACTTCCAAACCGGATAAGATTGCCGTTAAAAATGTTCGCGTAAGCAGCATACCAAAAATGTCCGATCCTTTCCTGGTAAAACTTCAGGGAGGGCCTAATACTTCTCTCATCCTCGATTTGGCGAAGTACCCGTTCCTTGGCTGCGAACCTTCTAAAATAAACGACTATTACACATTTGAGTACGAAACCCCTGTTAACATTGACAACAAACTATTCTATGTAGTAAGGTTTGATCAAAAATATCTGGGAGAAGACATCCTGTTCCGCGGCAAATTGTACATTGAAGCAATTTCACATGCCATTGGCAAAGTTGAGTTTGCAATGAATGTAGAAAAACGCGGAGACGCATATCTGAACTTTGTAAAAGACAAACCTTCTTACCTGAATATTGATGTAAAATACGCAAACTACACAGTAGGTTACAAGGAATTCAACAACAAGTGGTTATTCGAATATTCAAGATCCGATGTCAAATTTGAAGCTAAAAACAAGAAAAGAGGCATCTTCAACGAATATCTTATTAGCTCTAAAATGGTGGTAACAAAGGTTAACACTCCCGGAGTTAAAATTGACAAAAACAACCTTATGAGATCCACAGATATCCTTGCCGACAGAGTACAAGGCGGCGATGACAGTTTAATCTGGGAACTCTATGACGAACTTATGTTACTTGCATTACTATAACCTTCTCTATATATAATGAAGCAGGCTGGCCCACGGGTCAGCCTGCTTCTATTTAATATATCCGCCTCACTACTTGTCCAGCAGATTTTTTCTCCAGAAACTAATCTCAGCCTCTCTGTCATGCAATGCCTGTGCGCCTCTGTATCCGTGCATTCCGCCGGGATAAAGCATAAGGTCAAACTGCTTGCCGGCCTTCTGAAGTGCATCAATGAGCTGAATAGTATTTTGCATATGGACATTGTCGTCGGAAGTACCATGGGTAAGATACAGACGGGAGCCTTTATCACTTTTGTACTGTCCCACTTTCCCGAGAACTGCAGTTGATTTATATCCTTCCGGATTATCTTTTGGTTCGTCCATATACCTCTCAACGTAATGCGAGTCATAAAGCCTCCAGTCATAAACCCCGCCTCCGGCAATTCCGTATCTGTAATATTCGGCACCGTCTGTGAGAGCAAGAACGGTCATTGTTCCTCCGTAACTGAAACCTGTTATGCCAATTTTCTGCGCATTTACAAACGGAAGTGAAATAAGATATTTAGCCCACTCAATGTAATCCTGAATTTCATATTTACCCAGATTCCTGTGAACAAAATTCATTCCTTCTTTACCGCAGTGGCCGGAAGCCCTGTTGTCTATGTTAATCTGGATGATTCCCTCTTCAAACCAAAGTTTTGCATCTCCCATACCCATTGGTGATTTCCATGTATCCATTACAGTTCCCGAGTTTGGCCCTCCATACATACTAACAAGTACCGGATATTTTTTGCTTCTGTCCATGTTTTTGGGCCAGATGATTGAAGCAGGCAAGCGGTAACCGTCCGGAGTAGTAATGAA
>JAGDMC010000270.1 GCA_017860395.1 Bacteroidota bacterium
TGAAAGGGTTAGACTGGGCCAGGATGTAACCATTATGCTGAGAGCCTATCCATACATTGAATATGGCTCAATTGAAGCAGAAGTATCTGGTATTAAACTGTTGCCTTCAAAACCGGGAGAAAGTAAATTCTACACCGTTGAATTGATTTTCCCCCACGGACTCACAACAAATAAGGGGCTCTCCATAAATGCGGCAGCAGTTCTTGAGGGAGATGCCGAAATAATTACTGCAGAAACAAGTGTACTTGAGAAAATATACAATCCATTAAAACATATTTTTAAATGATATTATGGATGCTTTATTTAAAATAATATTTATTGCCGTTGTTACCGGTGTGACAACAAGCATTCTTGCCTCTTTAGTTCATAAGATGAACTGGCATAAACGCATAAAAAAATGCAACTGTGAATGGCTGCGGGTTTTTATAACAAATTTGTACCAGTTTAATTATCTCCCGTTTAATATAATCTCGCTGCTCAGGGAAATTGGGTTCAACCTTGCATGTGCAAATTTCCTGTTTCTCTTTTTTATTTGCGAGTATGACTATTCAAATTATAGTCTCATTTTTGGAGGGGCGATAATCATTTCAATTATAAGGGCTCTCGTTTTTATGTTTTTTTACTCTAAATTTTATGACGAGAAAATTCTGAATGAGATTTAAATTATTCATATCTTTAGTGGACTTTTGCATTTAACCACCCAAGTGCCTGCCCATGAAGAAAATAAGTAAATTATTAGTCCCGCTTATTGTTGTATTTAATTTATTATCAACACATTCATTTGCGCAAAAAATAAGACTTTTAATGTCTCTCGACGAAGTCATTGAGACGGCAAGAGATCAGTCACCATCTGCACTTGTAGCAAAACACAATTTTCTGGCAAGTTACTGGCAGTTTCGCGCTTTTAAAGCGCAGCTTCTTCCTTCACTAAATCTTTCTGCAACTGTGGGCCAGTACAACCGGTCACTTGTTCCTTTGCAAAATTCGGAAACAGGAGAGATTAATTATATTGCAAACAATAATCTCAAAAACAGCCTGTCGCTGTCGATAGACCAAAATATTGCATTTACCGGTGGAAAGGTTTCTGTATTTACAAGTCTGTACCGGCTGGATCAGTTTAACAACAGCAGCAATCCGGCAACATATAATTCGCAGCCAATAAACATTACGTATATCCAGCCGTTAAGAACCTATAACACTCTTAAGTGGGAGATGGTAACCGAGCCAAAGAAATATGAGAGAGCCAAACGCAGATATCTTGATCAGCTCGAAAATATAGTGGTGAGTGTCACGCCTATGTTCTTTGATGTTCTTCAGGCTCAGCAGAGGCTCACCATGTCCAGCAAAAACTATGAAAATACGGTTTCTCTTTACAAACTGGCTAAGCAGAGATATGAAAAAAATACCGTTTCAAAAAACGAACTTTTGCAGCTGGAACTTAGAATGATTAATGACAATCTTGCGATAAACGACCATCAGCTTTCCCTTGAAATGAAAATGCTCCGTCTTAAAACATTTCTCGGTTTTAACGAAAATGTTGAACTGGAACTTATCCTTCCAAAATCGGGACCCGGCGTAACTCTTAATTTCGATGAGGTTCTTACAAAGTCTTATGCCAACTCGGCATTCCTGCTGGATAATGAACTTGAGATTCTTTCGGCACAGCAGGAGGTTGAGAGGATGAAAGCCAGTAAGGGATTACAGGCAAATCTTAACGCTCAGTTTGGTCTCACCCAGCAGGGGAGCGATTTGGGAACTGCATATTCCAATACAATGGACCAGCAGATTGTGAGTCTTGGATTGAGGCTCCCGATTATGGACTGGGGCCTTGGAAAGGGAAGGGTTAAAATGGCAAAGTCGCGCGAGGAGGTTGTGAGAGCTCAGGTAGATCAGGAGATGACAGAATACAAACAGAATATTTTCATTAAAGTTATTCAGTTTAACAATCAGGTGCTGCAGTGTAACCTCTCTGCAAGAGCCGACTCGATTGCTAAGGAAAGATATGATAATACCCGTGAACGCTTCCTTGACGGAACCATTGGCGTTACCGAGCTAAATAATGCACAATCCGAAAAGGATCAGGCTTCAACAAGGCTAATTAGCGACCTGGGTAACTTCTGGCTCTATTATTTTAACATCCGGAAACTAAGCCTTTACGACTTTATAAAAGATAAAGACATATCTGCCGAATTCGATAAAATGATTGATAATTAAAAAAACATTGTATTTTTGCCCCCGATGAAGAGTGCTCTGAAATATATCATACCTTCCCTGCTTGTGTTTTTGTACATAACTGCAAGCATTGGCATAGGGGTACACAAATGTGATAAAGACGGCACATCTACTGTTGTTCTTCTTATTAAGGACGCATCTTGTGAAGATGTTCATCAAGGCAACCATAGTCATAGTAGTTCTTGTGACGGAGCAACTGCCTGTTCTCAGGAGCATCACGATCATAACTGCTGTCATACAGAAATTCACCACTTGGAACAAGGATATGATTTAACTCATTCCACACTTGTTTCCCAGATTCCGTATTTTAACCTTGTATCGGATCTTGAATTCTGTCAATCGGCATTCAATTTTGAAATCAAACATTTTG
>JAGDMC010000065.1 GCA_017860395.1 Bacteroidota bacterium
CTTCTGCAAAGGGAACCAATTTTCTGATTGGTGAAGCAGGCATTGAATTCGCCTTGTTAGATAATGTAAGCATTTCTATAATTTTTTATGTTATATATTAAATTAAGTTTTATTTCAATAATTCTTTCATAAATCCTTCAATACCTACCTGCATCTGAGCCGTTCTTGCCGAATAGTTGTTTGTAAGAATTGCAAAATAGTACATTCCGCCATCTTGCCTCTCTACATAACCGGCATAACATTTTACGTTGGACAGCGATCCGCTTTTGGCATGTAACCTGGATTTTACGGCAGGTTCCATATCAGTCAGAACATTTTTTAATGTCCCCGGACCACCCGGCTGAGGCAGGCTTTTAAAAAAGTCTCCAAAGGTATTGCTTTCTTTCAATAAAGAGAAATATTTGCAGAAAAATCTTGCAGACACATAGTTCTGTCTTGAAAGCCCGCTTCCGTCAACCTGAGTATATCCCTTTGAGGGGAGTCCCATCTCTTTGAAAAGCCTCAGGACAGCCACTCTTGATGAGTCGTAGGAACCTGTTCCTGTAATTGTTTTTCCGATTGTCTTAAACAGGGTTTCTGCGTAAAAATTGTTGCTTATCCTGTTTGTTACATTAACTATTGACGCCAGTTTAGGAGATTTTGTCTCTCCGATTACCTGAATCTGATCGTAGGGGGCCACTTTATAAATGCGCGAGTCGTATGACAGGGCATTGCTTTTTATGTTTTGTGCAAGCAGATACTTTCTGAACTCTTCTGCACAGCCGGCTCCCGGAAATTTATTTGATCCGGTAAATTCAATAATTTCCCTGTCGGCAGGAACGGTACCCGAGAATCTTATTACTCTTGCAAGATCCGTTGTATGGTATGAACTTCTGTCGCCACTCTTTTTTTGTGCAACTTTTATGTCGTTTTCAATTATCATTCCCGGAACAACAGGGTATGTGCCAACTATATTTACAGCATCGCCCTCAACGCCCGAATGGACAAATTTAAATTCCTGGGTGTTTTCCATAAATGCAAGTCCGGAAGGTCCGCTCCCGAATGTTGGACCGAGGTTGCTTATTGCCCAGCTCTCAGGAATGATTTCATTCTCAAAATACCTTTCATCGCCAATTATATTTCCTTTAATTGATGCAATTCCTGCCAGTTTTATTGACTCTGCCCATATTCCGAAAATTGAATCAATAGGGTAGGCAACTGTATCTCTTGAGCCAAGAGTCGGGTCTCCGCCTCCGATAATATATAAATCTCCGTTAAGCACTCCGTCTTTTATGTATCCTGTGTATCCGATTTTCGTCGTGAATCTGTATTCCGGCCCAAGTAACCTGAGTGCCATGCCTGTCGAAATAGTCTTCATTGTAGAAGCTGTGAGAAGAGGCATGTCCGGGTTCCATGATGCGACATTACGTCCCTTTTCGTCCATTACCATTATGCTAACAGCGGCATTTGTGTACAATGTGTCCTGTTTTAACTGGTTAATATATTTCTGGACATTGTTTTCGCGGGCTTCTGCAGATACCTGAGTAAAGAAAGCAGAAATAAAAATCAGAAAAATGACGGCCTGTTTCATTTGTTTAAATTGTTTTGGTAAGGTACAAATGTACAAAAATTGAATTCTCCTTATCCAAAAAATAGTTACATTTGCCCGATTAAATCATTTGACCTATGAGCAGTTTCAGAAAAAGAGCTCTTGACGAGTTCGCATCCCACAGACCAGAGAGATTTTTTGTAGAAAACCAGCCTGTTTCTGAATATTTTGGCCAGAACGTTTTTGATGTGGAGAAGATGAGGCGATATCTTTCTGCTGAGGCTTTTGACGCGGTTCAGTCTGCTATCAATGAAGGTATAAGAATCGAGAGAGAGATAGCAAACCAGATTGCATCCGGGATGAAGGCCTGGGCAGTGGAGAGAGGTGCAACACACTACACACACTGGTTTCATCCGCTTACAGACGCAACTGCGGAAAAACATGAAGCTTTTGTAGACCCTTCAAAAAACGGAGGAGTATTTGAAAATTTCAGGGGAGACGCGCTTGTCCAACAGGAACCGGATGCATCAAGTTTTCCTAACGGAGGTCTCAGAAATACATTTGAAGCCAGAGGATATACAGCATGGGATCCAACATCTCCTGCATTTATAATTGACCAGACTTTGTGTATCCCCACTGTATTCGTGGCATACACAGGAGAATCACTTGACCAGAAAACACCTCACCTTAAGTCGCTTCAGGCACTTGACAAAGCTGCAGTTGAGCTTGCATCACTTTTTGACCCTGCGGTTAAACGGGTGAATGTCATGCTGGGTATAGAACAGGAATATTTTCTTGTTGACGAAGCTCTTTACAGGGCCCGCCCCGACCTTATGCTTTGCAACAGAACGCTTATAGGGCACACTGCTGCAAAAGACCAGCAACTGGAAGACCATTATTTTGGAGCGATACCTTCAAGGGTAATGAATTATATGAAGGACTTCGAAACTGAGGCATATAAACTTGGCGTTGTACTAAAGACCCGCCATAACGAAGTTGCTCCCAATCAGTTTGAATTTGCTCCTTATTTCAATGAGGCCAATTTATCCGTAGATCAGAATCTGATGATGATGATTCTAATGAGAAAAATTGCTAAGAGACATAAACTTAAAGTAATTTTTCACGAGAAACCTTTTGCAGGAGTGAACGGGTCCGGAAAACACTGCAACTATTCAATGGTTACCAACAGGGGCGTGAACCTGCTCTCTCCCGGAAGAACTCCGGGTACTAACCTTCAGTTTCTCAGCTTCTTTGTTTCTATAATACGGGCAGTATATGAGCATCATCATCTTTTGATGGCCAGCGTAGCTTCGTTGAACAACTCATACAGGCTGGGCGGGGGAGAAGCTCCTCCTGCTGTAATGTCTGTATTTATTGGCAGGACTCTTACTACAATCCTTGATTCCATTGAGGAGTTCTCTGCTCATTCCGGCAAAGAGGGAGAACAGATTAATAAAAGACTTAATATTGTTGGTAAAATTCCTCAGATTCTTCCTGACAATACCGACAGAAACAGAACTTCGCCATTTGCATTTACAGGCAACAGGTTTGAATTCAGAGCCGTAGGCTCGTCTGTTAATGTAGCGTCAACAATATTTGTTTTAAATGCTGCGGTAGCGCAACAGCTTGTCCGTTTCAAAAAACTGGTTCAGGCCAAAATTGACGGAGGTTCAACTCAGGACGAAGCCCTGCTCGATACAATCAGAGAATTTATAATTGAATCCAAAGCAATACGTTTCGAAGGCAACGGATACAGCAAAGAGTGGCAGGAAGAGGCTAAGAGAAGAGGCTTAAGAGGTATTTCCGATGTTCCACAGGCCTACAAGGCATTTCTTGAGAAAGACACCCTTAAACTCATGAGAGAGACAGATGTACTCACAGAGAGAGAGGTAGAGGCAAGATATGAGGTAATGAATGAAATTTACCTGAAAAAATTACAGATTGAGGCAAGGGTGCTGGGAGATTTAACTGTTAACCACATAATACCTACAGCTATCAAATTCCAAAACTCACTCATTCAGAATGTGCTCGGAATAAAAGAGATATTTGGTCCGGAAGAATATAAGGTAATGTCGGAAAGACAACTTATTGCAATAAAAAAGATTTCCGGATATATTGAGCAACTCAGAGAGGATTTCCACTCTCTGGTTGAAGCCAGAAAAGAGGCAAATATTATTGAAAGCTACTCCGAAAGAGCACAGGCATATTCAAGTACTGTCCTTCCTTTTATGGAAAAAATGAGAGTTATTGCAGACAAGCTTGAGATGGTTGTGGATGATGAATTGTGGCCGCTCCCTAAGTACAGGGAACTTATGTTCTGGAGATAGAAATTATTTGAAAAAAAAGATATGATGGATCTTAAAGGTACAGATGCACAGAGGTATGCCGGAAGAGGAGTTTCGTCCTCCAAGGCAGATGTTCATAAGGCAATAGAAAAAATTGACAAAGGTTTATTTCCAAAAGCTTTTTGCAAAATTGTGCCCGATTACCTGTCCAACGATCCGGATTATTGTATTGTTATGCATGCCGACGGGGCAGGAACGAAATCTTCCCTTGCATACGCATACTGGAAAGAGACAGGTGAGATGGGAGTGTGGGACGGAATAGCCCAGGACGCAATTGTAATGAATACAGATGACCTTCTTTGCGTGGGCGTTGTGGACAATATCGTTCTCTCTTCTACAATAGGGAGAAATAAACACAGAATTCCGGGGGAAGTCATTTCTGAAATCATTGAAGGTTCCAGATTGTTTGCTTCAAAGATGGCCTCATTTGGAATTAATATTCGCCTGACAGGCGGTGAAACAGCCGACGTGGGGGACCTGGTGAGGACAATTATTGTTGACTCGACAGTTTGTGCAAGAATAAAAAAATCGGATGTAATTGATAATTCAAAAATTGTTGCAGGAGATGTTATTGTTGGGTTAAGTTCTTTTGGAAAAGCAGTTTACGAAGATGCATACAACGGGGGAATGGGAAGCAACGGGCTCACATCTGCACGGCACGATATTTTTTCGGCGTACATTGGCCATAAATATCCGGAAACCTATAATAACCAAATTCCCAAAGATCTGGCATACACCGGAACAAAATCTATGTTGGAAATTGAGCCGGAAACGGGAGTTACATACGGAAAACTAGTGCTCTCTCCAACCAGAACCTATGCTCCCGTAATAAAGGAGATACTGGAAAACTTCAGAAGCAGGGTTCATGGAATGGTACACTGCACAGGCGGCTCTCAAACCAAAATACTTAATTTTATAGACAAATTCCTGATTGTAAAAGACAATTTGTTTCCGGTCCCTCCGCTTTTCAGAACAATCCAGAAAGAATCCAGCAGCCCGTGGGAAGAGATGTACAAAGTGTTCAATATGGGTCACCGTATGGAGATTTATGTCCCGGAAGAGATTGCAGCTGAGATAATAGAAATCTCGCAGAGATTTGGAATCGACGCCAAAATAATCGGGAAAGTTTTTCCGTCTAAAATAGCTGAGGTTCAGCTTGATACAGAATATGGAAAATTTATTTACAACAAGTAGGGTAGTTACAGTTGTTCTATCCGTTGCTATTTCTTTATGGAGTTGCTCCGAAGGTAAAAAAAACACAGGACTATCCGACCATCCTGCAATCATAGAGCAGGCAACAGGTGACAGCACCTCTCCCTATTATGCAGATTATTCAAAATATCCTGTTCAGAGGGATACTCTTCCTATAGGAATGTTCGATTCAGGAACCGGTGGGCTTACTGTTATGGAAGCCTTTCTTGCTTTGGATGACTTCAACAATGAAACAGGAGAACCTGTTCCCGACGGTAAACCGGATTTCAGCAATGAGAAGTTCGTTTTTTTGGCCGACCAGGCAAATATGCCTTATGGAGTTTATAATTCCGAAGGAAAAGGAGACTATCTGAGGGAACTCGTTGCAAAAGATGCACTTTTTCTCACAACGGCTCCAGTCAGAACCAAGATAGTCGTGATTGCCTGCAACACCGCAACAGCTTATGGACTTGGAGATATTGAATACATGTTTGAAAAGAGCAATACAGGTCTTTCCGTAATAGGTGTAATAAATGCAGGAACAAAAGCCCTGGCCGACAATATCTCTTTTGACGAGGGAGGAGCCGTGGGTGTGATGGCAACAGTGGGAACAATAGCATCGGGAAGTTATGACAGAACCATAAGAAAAACCCTGAAAGAAAAGGGATTTACAAAAAAACTTGAAATCATTAATCAGCCGGGTCTCGGATTTGCAGAAGCAGTGGATACTGAATCAAACTTTATTGACCCAAAAGCAACTGCACCAAGAGATTTGTATAAAGGTCCTAAAATTGGTACAGACTCGCTTTCAATTAATCCCGATTTGCTTGATGTCTATAAATTTGACACTAAGAATAACGCATTGCTTGTTACAAAAAGCGGCGCAAAATACACAACCATTCAGCTTAACTCTCCCGGCAACTATGCAAGACTTCATCTTGTAAATCTTGTAGAGAGGCTCAGGCAAAAAAACGCAGGAGTTAAACTCAGTAACATTATCCTTGGGTGTACTCATTATCCTTATTTTAAAGATACACTCAAAAGTGTTCTTGACGAGATGAGAAATTACAGTAAAAACGGAGTTTTCCCTTATAAAGATTTGATTTCAGAAGAGGTTACGTTTATAGATCCTGCCAAATATGTTGCGAGAGAGACTTATCTGGCTCTTAAAGGAGGGAAATTACTCTCTCCCGGTTATACAGGAAACAGAGCAAAATGTTTCATAACTGTACCGGCAAAGGGTCTGGATAGCCTTAAACTGGACAAAAACGGGAATCTCAGATATGAATATAAATATGGAAGAGATACGCTGAGCAAAGAAAAAAGCTTTGAGGCGGAAATGTTTAGTTCTAAAAATATACAGGCCGAAAATGTTTCGAGAATTAAGAAGAGACTTCCTCTCACATTTGAACTGATCAAAAATTTTATTGAGAATGATTTTTAATCCGACAATCTCTCCCGAAGAGATAGAAAAACTCAAACAAGCAGAATTTATAGGAGAAATACATGTAGTCGATAAACTTGACTATGACTATGAAGCTGCAATTGAGTACCTTAGAAATCAAAAAATTATAGGTTTTGATACAGAAACAAAACCTGTATTTCAGGCAAATGCGAAAAGAAACGGAGTAGCTCTTCTTCAGCTTTCCGGTGCCGATAAGGCATTTATTTTCCGGCTCACATCAATTGGAATGCCGGAGTCACTTTGCAGAATCCTGGCTACAAAAAAAATAGCAAAGGTAGGAGCAGCCGTCAACGAGGATATCAGGGGCCTTCTCAGATACACCACTTTCACGCCAAAGGGGTTTGTGGATCTTCAGAACATTGGCATAAACTGGGGCATTAAAGAGAAGAGTGTAAGGAAAATGGCTGCAATTATTCTTGGAATGAGAGTATCTAAATCGCAGCAACTTTCAAACTGGGAGGCAGAAGAACTCACACACGGACAAATAAATTATGCGGCAATTGATGCCTGGGTATGTCAGCAGATGTATCTTAAACTTTTGAGTACACCAAATGCTGAATTGCACGCTCAGGAGCAAATAAAAAATCAGCAATAAAAGGGATAAATCACATGGGAAGAGTAATAATGAGGAGAGGCAGAGAGGAGTCTTTGAGAAGATTTCATCCCTGGATTTTTTCCGGAGGAATATTTAAAACTGAGGGAGTGATAAATGAGGGAGATGTTGTTGAAGTTTGCTCTGTTAATGGTGAAAGACTTGGTTTCGGACACTATCAGATAGGATCCATAACCGTGAGAATGCTCTCATTTGGAGAAGAAGATTTTACTCCGGATTTTTGGAAAAGAAGATTTGAAGCAGCATACAAATTAAGACGCT
>JAGDMC010000005.1 GCA_017860395.1 Bacteroidota bacterium
CGACCTCCCCGGGAAGAAGGCCCATGTAAGAATGGCCCCGGTGCAGAGAGTTGCAGATTATGCGGCAGAGAGCGGGCCCCCGGCGGGGGCCCGCGACTCCGCCGTTCTTGTTTTACTCATTCCGGCAAACGATGGTGCGGCCGCTTCCTCTCTCATGGATTGGCGGGTTGTGTTAATCAAAAGAAACACCTATGAAGGTATTCACTCCGGGCAGATTGCTTTCCCGGGCGGCAAATGGGAAAAAGAGGACAAGGACATTACAGACACTGCATACCGTGAGGCCTACGAAGAGCTTGGAATAAAAAGGGAACATACCCAAACCATTTGCCCGCTTAGCCATATTTATATACCTCCCAGCAATTTTAACATCTACCCTGTTCTGGCAGTTGCTAAAGAGGAGCTGAGGTTTGCAATGGACCCTCGCGAGGTTGTTGAATACCGTGAAATTGAAATCCGGATGTTCAACCCGGATTCATCTGAAATAAGAAGACTGGAGACATTGCCGGGAGAGTTTGTAGACGCTCCCGGATTTGTCATCGACGACTATTTTGTATGGGGTGCAACGGCAATGATTCTTAGCGAACTTTACCAGCTCGTGGCCGAAGCTAAATTGAGTATATCTCTGAGCAAAACATAAAGCTCATCGTCAAAACCTGTTATATAAGATCTTGAATTGCAGAGTACAACGGCGTTAATGCCATTTGCTCCCATCACCCACATTACAGCTGTTCCGGCAAGATTTCCCGTATGGTAATAGGAACCGGGGAAAAACGAATGGTTCATCATCCAGCCAAGACCATATCTGGGATATGCCGCCGCTCCGGTGAGCATTGTTGTCCTTGTCTGTGCCGAAATAATATCAGGTATTTTGGAACGGCCGTCTATATGGAACATAAGTTTCATAAGCTCTTCCGTAGAGGCAATAACACCTCCGGCTGCAGCAATTACACCCATCTCGTTTCCGTATCCGTCTGTTCCGCTCTGGGAATAATACACAACCTCGTTTGAACGCCTCTGGCTCCTGTCGCCGCCAATATGAACATCTGTAACTCCGGCTTTTGCAAGAACCTCTTTCATGTAGGTTTCAAACGGCTTGCCTGTAATCTTTTCTATAATTTTGCCGCAAATCCCAAAACCCATGTTAAAATATGAGTATTTGGTACCCGGTTCGTATTGCGGAGAACTGAGAACATAAGTTATCCTCTGGTCCAGAGTCTGTCCCTTGAAAGATGCAGTAAACATCGGGTCGGGGTTACTTATCCAGCCGCTTGTATGTTCCAGCAAAGAACGGATAGTTACTCTTGATGCCATTGCCGTTACATTTGGAAACTCGGTGGCAAGGTAGCCTCCTGCTCCAAATACATTTCTGTCGAGAGAGAGTTTCCCCTCTTCCACAAGACGCATTACGCACAGCGAGGTAAATTGCTTGGACATGCTTGCCAGGCGGAAAAGGTGGTCGGGCCTTGTTCTCACTCCTCCTTCCACAGAGGCAAATCCCAATCCCGATTTATAAACAATCGCTTCGTCGTTTGTTATTGCATACGATACTCCGGGAATAGAAAATCTCTTCATGAACGAGTATATCAGTTCATCGAAATTTGCCTTTCCCGGCTGAGCAAGGACTTTATATTCCTTTGTCAAACCGGATTCCGATTTAATGGAAATGGTTACGGTGTTGGAAAAATCTACCTGAGTTACTCCGCTTTGCTGCTCAACTCCGTTTATAGAAAGAGTAGCTTTTGGTGATACCTCAAAGTTGGGTTTAAGCGCATTTAATGACGATCCCTCGGGGAGTGTCACAAATATAAGGTTACCGGAATAATATGAGAGACCGCTCGCGGTTAAAGACGGGTTGTACTCTTTTTTAAACTGGAAAAGGACGATATCGTTTTTATCCGATTTAGCAACAGGCGGCGGTATTACATCGTCTTTGGAACACGAGGTAACAAAAAGAACGGCAGCAAGAAAGAAGGACAGATATCTCAGGACAGAGCTTTGGGGGTAAAGTTTTGTCATACTATTTGGCCATTTCCGCTTCAACCGTTTCCGGTGTGTTTGGCAGTCGTTTAGAACCAAGCAGCCTGTTTCCTTTTTCGGTAACAAGTGAGTCGTCTTCTATGCGGATTCCTCCGAAAGTATAGTAATCTTTAAGCTTGTCAAAGTTGATGAACGATGCGTTTGTTCCCTCTTTTTTCCACTTCTCGATGAGAGCAGGAATAAAGTAACATCCCGGTTCAACTGTTATAACATGGCCCGGCTTCAAAAGCTTGCCCATCCTCAGGGATTTAAGGCCAAACTGAGTTGCGCGTGTATGTTCGTTGTCGTAGCCCACGTAATTTTCTCCCAAATCTTCCATGTCATGAACGTCAAGACCCATTTGGTGTCCAAGCCCGTGAGGCATGAAAAGGCCTACAGCTCCGGCTGCAACTGCCTCGTCGGCATCGCCTTTCATAAGACCAAGATTTATTAATCCCTGAGCCATTAGTCTCACTGCAGCAAGGTGAACGGATTTATATGTGATGCCCGGTTTAATGAGACTTATTGCCAGGTCGTTCGCAGCAGAAACAATTGAATAGATGTCTCTCTGTTTTTGGGTGAATTTGCCTCCTGCAGGAATTGTTCTTGTAAAGTCCGATGCATAATGCGAGTTTGTCTCGGCACCGGCATCAATTACCAGAAGCCTGCCGTCTGTAAGAATCTGATGGTGTGTATGGTTGTGAAGTGTCTCTCCGTTTTGGGAAAGAATAATTGGAAACGATGGCATAGACCCGCCTGAAATAGCGATGCCCTCCATGAGGCCCACAAGTTCCTGCTCAACCATTCCCACTGCTGCCATCTTCATGGCGGTATAGTGCATAATATAGCCGATATTAGCCGCTTTGTCCAGCTCGGCCACTTCGTGTTCGTCTTTTATCTCGCGCAGCGCTACGACGCCCTTAATGAACTCCACCGAAGCAAGCTCTTTTTGTTTTTCAAAATCAACTCCGAGAAGTTTGTTAAGCTGAATTTTGTTGTGATAGCGATATGGTGGGAGGAAGTGAATTTTCCGGCCTGTACCTTTTGCCTTTGCAATATATGACTCAAGTTCACCAAGAGGTTTGATGTTCTTAATCCCCACTTCTGCTCCTTTGTCTTTCATGGCCGGCTGAGGACCCATCCAGATAATGTCGTCTATAGTAACATCGTTGCCGAAGATTATTTCTTCGCCGCTTTCAAGATCGATAATGGCAGCCAGATCCGGTTCGTCGAGACCGAAAAAATACAGGAACGACGAGTCCTGCCTGAATCTATAAGTGTTGTCAAAATAATTTATTCCAACTTCCGAATTGCCAAGGAAGAGAAGAACTCCCGACTTAATGCCCGAAGCAAGTTCTCTGCGGCGTTTTATGTATACCTCTTTTGCGAACATTTTGATTTAATTTTAAGTTAGTGACCAAAGTTTACATCAAAGTTAACATAATAATTGCTGTGGAAATGAGCGTCACCATTAATTTTTTTCCCCGACCGGAAATAGTTTGATGACAGCTAATACAAATACTGATAAAATATAACGGGGCGGTCATTTTGACCGCCCCGCTTTATTTATTATTGGTAAATGAGATTACTATTGCTTAGAATCCCACCATACAGGAATAGTCCAAACGTCTTCAGCACTGTTCCATCCAGTAAGACTCATATTTGCACCAGGAACTTCTGCACCTATTGCCTGCAGATTCTTTGCGTTGTAGTTAAGCTCGTGTGAGCATTGACGCCAACGACGGAATTGTTTTCCTTCAGGAATTCCTTTAAGAGCGGTAGCATTAACTGCGTGATATGCAGGAATACCCCAATTTAAGAACAAATCTTTATCAAAGTCATAACGACGCATATCGTTCCAGATTTCGACTGAGAAGTGTAAGGCAATCCGTTTTTGAGTCAGAATCTTACCGAGAGTAAGATTGCCTGCAGTACCGATACCGTTATTCAAGAAATTATCCATTTCTGTTTGTGTCATCGGAGTAAATGAAGGACAATCAGCAAGGGTTGCATCACCTGCAATCCAAGAATTGAGAGTCACATTCATTTGTTCCATACTTGCTTTGATACCTTCTTTGTACGCAACGAATGCAGTAGCTTTATTACCTTGATTGAACAAAACTTCTGCTTTGATAAAGCAAGCTTCTGAGTAAGTACCGATGTATGTAGGAGAAGAAACTCTTGAATAGAAAGAACCTGATTCCTTTGAAGCGTCAGTTCCGTCTCTTCTGTAAAGAAGGTCGCTTTTGGCAGCATAACCTTTAGACTCGCTTGTACACTCTACATAAACAGTATCACCTTTCCGAGCCGGAGAGGTAGAATCTATCCACCAATGTTTATCTGCAGTATATCCTGCTCTTAACGGTCCACCGCTAAGATTTGGAGCATTATTTGACACCATATCGACTCCAATTGAACGTCTCCAGTTGCCACTCCATTTAATATTTGATGGGGTACTTGCAGATTTGCCTGACTTAGCCCAAGGGATAATTTTGTCGGCACGAGGGTCTTCAACACCGCTACCGGCAAAATTGGTAAGGTTCTGATAAAGCATATCGGTTACCATATAACCGGCATTCATACCGCAAACAGAATATAAAGGAGAGTAGTCGACAGGTTCGTCCCATCCAAGAACGTCATGTGTCGTACTATTGTCATCTGTATGATAGATTATAGTGTTATCGGCATTGCTTTGAGGACCTTTTGAAAGGGCATCAAGAATGGTTGCAGCATCATATTTACCATCAAGATAGTTTCCAGCATCTTTTTTGCTTAGTTTTACGCAATAACGAGCTTTAAGCAAATTACCAAATCTTATCCATTTGGCAACATCCCCGTTGTTCCAAGTGTCACCTTCTGACAAAGCAGGAAGCTTTGGATCCTGAGGTTTTGCCAAGAGTTTAAGACCTTCGTCTAGTTCTTTTAAGCAACCTAAGTAAATGGTTTTTCCGTTGTCATAAGTAGGAGTTGCGTTTGGACCGACTGCATCTGTATAAGGCATTTCACCATAGAGGTCAGTCATCAACATAAATCCATACGCACGAATAATTTTTGCTACTCCAGCATAATTCCAGGCTTCTGCAGCCATAGCTTTGTCATACATATAGGAAATATTACTTGCAGCGCCTACAAACCACCACTGATAAGATGTGGTAACAGCACCGGTTTGAGGATTCCAATAGGACATATTCCAATAGGTACTACCATTGTAGTATCTGGTCCAATCACCTGTGGACATGCTTGTACGCCAGGCGGCAAATTGAGTTGCAGAATTGGTGTAAAATTCGATATGTGCCAAACGTGTTTGGTATGTAGCACTTTCTGAAGAGGGATTCTCTGGGTCAGTATTAATATTGAGCCAATCGCTGCAAGAGACCAGTGAAAGAGTCAGCAAGCTTATGGCACAAAAAGAAACTATTGATTTAATATATTTCATATTATTAAATTTAAATATTTAAAGCTTTTTAGAAAGTTAAATTTAAACCAAATGTCATACCTGAAGTTGCAGGTACTCCACAGTAGTCAAATCCAACAGAAGATGAACCACCAACACCTGCACCAGATGCCGCAACTTCTGGATCCCCATCGTAATTGGTAAAGAGAAGAAGATTGTTTGCAGAAGCAGTAACCGAAAGACGTTTAATGAATCCTGTTTTGTCGAGCCATCTCTTAGGAAAATCATACATTACAGATAGTGTACGAAGTCTTAACAGATTGACATTTGTAATATAATTAGAAGTTTCTTTAGGATAATAAGTAGTATAATAATTTTGAATAATATTATATCCGCTTGTTTGTACGCCATTAAACAAGTATGTGTTATTGGCACTCCAAGTATTGGAAATAGGGTTTCCGCTTGCATCGATACCTGTTACTGTGAGTTCTTTATTACGAACATCACCGGAGAACTTACTAACACCACTGTTGGTCATAGCATATTTTGTTCCGTTGATAACGTCACCTCCTACTCTGAATTCCCACAACATATTGAAGGAAAATCCTTTCCATGAAACAGTATTATTTAAACCACCAGAAAACTTAGCCTCACGATTACCAACTTCAGACAAATTAGTAGTGTAGGTAGGCATTCCGTTTGCATCAAGAATAATTTGTCCGTCTAATTCTTTTTTAGAAGTCTCAACTTTAGGATCATATTTATATCTAGTCCATTTAGTACCCGCGATAGCCATAAAGTTACCGCCGTTGAATGAAGCTGCTTGTGCACCTGCATATTGAACGTCTGTAACATACATAACGTCCATACCTGCAGGAAGACCGTCCAAAGAACCACGGTTACCTGCGATATTCAATGCGACATCCCATGTAAGGTTCTTGGTTTCAACAGGAGTACCTGATATAGTCAACTCCATACCTTTGTTATAAACGTTACCTGCATTAATTGAACAGAAGATATAACCGGTAGATTGAGGTCCGCGGGGAGACAAAATCTGGTTGTAAGAGTCGTTTGTATAGTATGCATAGTCAACACGCAAGCGATTTTTGAGGAGACCTAATTCAATACCGACTTCAGTAGATTTTGTCATTTCCGGTTTAAGATAAGGATTACCGCGAGTCCATGAGTTACCTACACCGACTTTACCGCCAAGATATGTTCCAACAGGCCAGAGAGAGGTGTTTGTCTCATATGCACCTGTATCTTTACCCACTTTTGCCCAAGATGCTCTAACCTTACCGAAAGTAAGAATGTCGCTCTTAGGGAGAAGTTCTGTAAATACGAATGATCCGCTGACAGATGGATAGAAGTATGAGCGACTTTCGACAGGAAGAGTTGATGTCCAGTCGTTACGTCCGGTAACTGTCAGATATAACAAATTCTTCCAGGATGCACGGAATTCTCCGAATATACCCATTAGTCTCTTTTGAGATGCAGAATGTGCAAATTGTTTGTTTTCTGTTGAAGCATTTGCATATGAATAGAAATCAGGAACAGAGAAATTCCAAGCCATAGTGGAGCTTCTGTCGCCGTCAGTTTGATCCGATGCGGCACCCAATAATAGGTTAAGGTCAAAATCTCCGAATTTTTTATTCATATTTGATATGAAATTGTGTGACATATATTTGAAACGAAGAGTGTTGTCACTCATCATACCATTCTGCCATACTTGTTTGATAGCTCCGTTGGCAGCAATTCGATTAGAGTTGATTTGAGTATATGTGTCAATACCCAATCTGTACTGAATAAACCACCAATCTGCAATATCTGCCTTTACGCTTAAACTGCCTGTAAAACGATCTGTATTGTCATACATTTTGTTTTTGTTAATAATCCAATATGGATTGTCGCGTTCTTCCCAAGGGTCAAGTCTTTCGCCGAACATTCTATAACGTGAACCATCTTCATTTAAATAATTCGACATATTGTCAAATGGAGACCAATTGTAAACGCCGTAAAGAGCGCCGGTTCCTGCTGAATTATAAAGACCTGCACCGGTCAAAGTCCTGTCTGTATGAGCTTGTGAGTAAGCCGCATTTGCATTAAATGTAAATATACCGGCTCTCTGTTCACCGTTGAAACGGAAGGTGTATTTGTCATACCCTGTTAGAGGGACAAGGCCCACTTGATCATAATAAGATCCGGATAAGTAGAAGTTACTGTTTTTAGTACCACCAGAAACGCTGGCACTTTGGTCATAAATAACTCCACCCTGGAAGAAGTTTCCAACGTTGTCATATATCTGTCCATTAGATTTTTCTCCCCAAGAATTGTATGAAAAATCATTGAAAACAGTCCCAAGATAATTCTTTTTGTTGTCGTATTGGTCTTCCATATAACCTCTGCTGTATTCTGTCTGAAATTCCGGAAGACTTCTTGCCCAAGATGTGGACAATTTGGAGTTGACATTAACTTCAACTACACCCTCTTTACCTTTTTTGGTAGAAATAATGATAACACCGTTGGCAGCGCGGGAACCATAAAGTGCGGATGCTGCAGGGCCTTTCAATACGGACATATTTTCAATATCCTCTGGGTTGATATCCATGATACGGTTAGAAGTAGTGGTTGCTGATTTATAAGAACCGTCAAATCCTGAATTACCTACTAGAGTTGAAGAGTTATCATAAATCACACCATCGACTACGAACAAAGGTTGGTTGTCTTTGCCTTCAGATCCTGAAGTACCGCCACGAAGAATAATCTGCGCGCCGGAACCTGCCGCACCTGAAGATTGTGTTACGTTAACACCGGCAATCTTACCAGAAAGTGAAGAAATAGGGTTTGCAGTCTTATTCCTCATCAATTCTTCATACTTGATGTCGGATACTGCATATCCCAATGCTTTTCTTTCCTTTTTAATACCCAATGCAGTTACTACTACATCTTCAAGAAAAACAGTAGATTCTGACATTGTTACATTAATAACTTTCCGATTGTTTACGGCTTCTTTAAGATTTTCCATACCAATCGCAGAGAACTGCAGCACTGCATTTGCCGGCACCTCCATCGAGAAAGTTCCATCCAGCTCTGTAGCTACTCCTGTTCTTGTCCCCTCTATTAACACAGAAACACCCATTAGGGGCTGTCCTGTTTTGTCAATAACCTTACCTGTCACTCTTATGTTCTGAGCCATGAGAGTTCCTGACATCAGGAAAAGGGCTAACACCGGAAGTATAAGTAATTTAAACTTACCGGTTACTTTTTGTGAAACATACATGAATTGAAATTTTTGGTTAATAAATAATATATTTTTTATAAAAAAAAAGGCAAAAAGCCTTTGAAACATCAATATACACTCATGTTTTAAATGTGTGTAAAATTAGTGATTTTTATAATAATTGTATCATTTTACTTGAATATTTTTAATAAAAACTTCCATGTTAAACGACTTTTGTAACAAATAATACAACCTGATTAATAAGGGGTATAAAAAGAGCACCTGACAAATAAGCTGTCAAGTGCTCTGTATTAATTATATAGAATATATCAAATTGTTACTAATTCCATAAAGCGGTCTGAGTTAGCTTATAACCCTTGTCCTGATACTCGCTGATTTGGTTGTTTCCAACAGGAGCAAGATAGACTCTGGCTGTGAATGCATCTCTGTCCGAAATGTTCTCAGGAATATAGTATCCTACCATACTGGCAGCGTTTGTGCCGTCGTATGTGACAATGGTTCCGTCGGCCTTTTTAACTTTAAGCTTGCCTACTTTTGCAGCAATGAGCCACTCCGGATATTCTGTCTGAAAGTTAACCCAAGGGCCAAGCATAATATCGGGATTGGCAGCTCCGCTCATGTAGTTAATCTTTTTCCATCTCTTTATATCCAAAAGGCGTGTATGCTCAAAAACAAACTCCATTCTTCTTTCGCGTCGTATCTCCCAAAGCAGTGCAGGAACATCCGAGTCGCGGTCGGGATCATTAGGTAATGAAGCCAGTGTAAGCGGAGCTGTTTTCTTTATCCCTTTGGCTATTGCGGTTGCATCAAGAGGACGGTTGCGGATAGCATTGATTGAAGCATCTATGTCTGCCTGTGTAACAGCCGGGCCCGATAATGTAGCAAGTTCGGCCTTGGCCTCTATCCAGTTCAGGACAACTTCTGCAAGCCTCATTACCGGAGCGTCGTTGGTATTTGTGTTGGAGCCGTACATTGCAGGATAAGGTCCCGGATATAGCTTAACACCATCTCTGTCTATGAACTTGCAGGCATAGAGTAAAGTGCTTGACTCTTTTTTTGGTGCATCCCAGAATGTAGCCTCAAAGCGAGGGTCACGGGTTGCAACCATACTCTTTATGTCTAACTTGTCTGCATTTGCAACGGTAGAAAGTTTATACGGGTTACCATCGTTGCAGATGAATGACTTGGCAAGAGAAAGGTTTGGCGCAGGACCCTGACTTTCGGTAAGATTTGAATATGAAGCAACATGGTGAGTAACTCCCAGCGCGGCATCATAATGCCTGTACATAATAACTTCCTTGTTGCCAGCCAAATCCTGAGATCCGAACAGTGAACGGAAATCGCTTCCAAAAGAGAATTTGCCCGAACTCATTACAATATTTGCAGCGGCTACTGCCTGCTCCAGATATTTCTTGGCTTTTTCATTATTGTTCATGTGGTACTTTTGCCATGTGCCTTCGAACAGCATAAACCTCGAAATGAAACCGGCAGCAATATATCTGTTAAGATACTGGACATTCCCGTCCGAAAGTCTCATGTTCTCAAGTACATAGGCAAAATCATCATATACCTTGTCCATGACCAGTGTTCTGCTGTCTCTGTCTTTGTAAAGCAAATCAAGTTCCGTTTCGGCAACAACCTTGTCGTAATAAGGCACGTCTCCGAACACGCTCACAAGACGGCTGTATTCGTAGCCTCTGTAGAATCGCGCAACAGCACTCCAGTGATTATATACTTCGGAAGTGATATATACATTTTTCATTGTTTCTATCCTTTCCAGGAACAGATTGGATTTTCTCACCCATGCGAAGTTCCAGGTTGGTCCTGCATACGTAATCATCATCGAAGGTGTTTCGCTGATTGATGTTCTTGAAGCGGGAGCCTGTGTTTCGAACCCGGCCTGTTTCCCGGAAGAGGTGAAGTCGTCGGAGAAATAATAACCTCTCAGGGGAGCATAATCCACACCCCACGCAGAGTTATATCCGACAAAATAGTTTTCATAAAAGCCATTCGAGAATAACCTAAGGCTGTTTTCGGATGTCCAGTAGATTTGGTCGTCCATAGATGTCAGTGGCGGTCTTTCCAGGAATTCACTGCAACTTGTTAAACCAAGAGTAACTACAGATAATAATATTAATATGTGTTTTTTCATGATTTCTGTATTTTTAGAAGTTCAACTGTAGTCCAACTGATGCGCTTTTGAAGGTTGGAACTCCAACTCCCGTACGGCCCAGATTGTAGTTAGATGTATTCCACATTGAGTATCCTGCAATTACCTCGGGATCAATAGGGAGAGATCCAAGATGGTCAAATGTGAAGAAGTTTTCCAAAGCAGCATATATACGCACTTTGCTTATTTTTGCCTTTCTGAGCAAATTTGAAGGTAAAGAATAACCAACTGTTATGTTCTTTATTCTTATGTAAGCCATATTAAGCAAATATCTGGTTTGAACCTGCATGTTGAGAGTAGTGCTGCTTCCTGCCAGATTGTAAGGAGCAGGATAGAAAGCATCTGTCCTGTCTTCCCTCCAGAAGTTTCCGGCAATAGCCTGTGGCATTGCTCCGTCTGCAGAGTTGTATCCCGGAATAGCCAGGAAACCGTCTCCCCATACATCGCGTTTGCCAACACCCTGAATGAATACCGAAAAGTCAAAACCTTTATAATCCATGCCGGCGCGGAAACTGTACTCATAGCGAGGAGTAGAGTTACCAATGATTTTCAGGTCACCATAATCCGGATTGCCATTTGCATCTACCAACAGTCTGTTTCCAGGTGTGATAATTCCGTCACCATTAAGGTCTTTAAACTTAACGTCACCAGGGCCAAACTTGAAGTTACCGCTTTGAAGCTTACCCTGAGTAGCCGCTGTAGCATCTACTTGTTTGTTTACGGTAAATCCGTCTTTGGATGTCATTGTAACCAATTTTCCATCTGTACCATATTCAAAGTCGCTCTTTTGGAACAACCTGTCTGTTTCATAGCCCCAGATTTCACCATAAGTCTTGCCTACATACCATGAATCGATGCTGTTTGTAGAACCGTATTTGGTAATTTTTGTCTTTGCATCGGAGAATATGGCAACCATGTTAATTCCTAAACCATTTGCAAAGCGGTGGTTATAATCCAGCATCAACTCAAATCCGTTTGTTTTCAAAGAGCCGAAGTTACTTTGCGGAGCTCCTGTTCCAAATGTTGCAGGGATTCCCTCCAGCGGAACAATCATATTTTCGGTATCTCTTTTAAACCATTCAAACAGCAAACCGAGTTCTCCGTTAAAGAATCTGGCATCCAGACCAAGGTTAAGTGTTGTAATGTCCTGCCATGTAACAGAAGTTGATACTGCTCCCGGCGTACTGAACCTGTACAGCTTTGAGTTTGCAACCAGCCAGCTGTTGAATGCTCCGCCCATTGTTGGTACATACAGGGAATTGCCTACAGACTGGTCACCGATTGTTCCCCATGAAGCACGAAGTTTCAATGCACTAAGGAAAGATTTTGACCACTGCATCCAAGGCTCTTCGTTTACACGCCAGCCGGCAGAGAATGAAGGAAACCATCTCCACTTAAGGTCGGTTGGGAATTTGGAAGTACCGTCATATCTGATGTTTGCTTCAAGAAGATATCTCTCCTTGAAATTATAGTTCAAACGTCCATAGAAGCCAAGTTGTGATTCCCAGTATGCACCACCTCCGGAAGTCTGAGTCCCGTTGGCAAGATTAAACTGAGGATTTGAATAATCAACCAGCTGAGTTATCTGTGACCAGTTATGTGCATATTCAAAACCTACTCTGTTAATACCAAGCAAAAACTTTAATTTATGAACTTCATTAAGGTTAAGGTCATAGGTAGTATAGAGGTTTAATGTGCTCCACTGGTCATTTCTTGCAGAGCGGTATATATGGTCGGGGTTTGCTCCAATAGAGGTATAGGTGTACATACTCAGTTTGTAAGCCGGCATTGCGCCAACGTATCCCTGCCCTACCACTTCACCGGAATCGTTCATATAAACTCTGTTTCCGTATTCATCCAATTTAGCAAGCGGAGAAGACCAGGTATCCCGTGCAGTATACCTCGTTCCCGGAGTAGTGACTATATATTCCTGATTTGCATGTGTATAGTCAAAATTTATCTTCCAGTCCTTCATTGGAGTAATTGTAAAACCGCCATTAAGACTGGTATAGTTGGTTTCCTGTGAAGCTGTATTTGCAGCACCAACTTCATAAGCCGGGCTCCTGAGAGGGTCTCCGTCTTCTGTAGTCATTGGATATGTAGGTCCCCAGCGGTAGAGATAAAGCCACGGGTCAGCTGTTGTTGAACTTGTCGCGTATGCATATCTCTTAAGACGCTTAGAATACATTGCCCCTGCATAGACTCTCAGCCATTTTTTGACATCTGTTCCAACTCTTATAGCTCCATTATAACGCTGGAAATCATCTATTTTTGCAGGCTTCATGAGACCTGTCTGGTCAAGGTATCCAAAACTTATGTTATAATCTGTCTTGCCGCTCTTACCGTTTACAGCCAGGTTATGAGTTTGAGTTGGAGTCCATTCTTTAACCATATAGTCATAAGGGTCATAAGTTCTCAAACCAATTTTCCTGCCATTGGCATCTACGTACCAGTCCCGGCCATACAGCATAGGGTCATTCGGCTTAACTATATTCCCCCATTTTTCTTGCCATATTTTAGCCTTGTCATAACCCTCATGTGTTACCATCCAGAAAGCACCGGCAACAGTACCTCCGACACGCTCAAATGCGCTGAGCGTATATTCAAGTGCATCGAGTTGTCCCATTTCCATCTTTTTTGAAATGTTCTGGAAAGAGATGTTTCCGGAATAGGTGACATTTACACTCTCTGTTTTAGCTCCTTTTTTAGTCGTAATCAATATAACGCCAAATGCAGCCTTTGCTCCGTAAATAGAAGCAGATGCCGCATCTTTCAAGATTGAAATTGACTCAATGTCATCGGGGTTTATCATCTGAATCGAGGGAATTTCAACGTTGTCCATCAATATCAGAGGAGAAGCACCTCCCTGCATTGAACCAAACTGACCACGAATCTTCATTACCGGGTCGGAACCAATTTCACCACTTGGGATAACGACGTTAAGGCCTGGTGTAGAGCCCTGAAGACCCCGGCCTACGTCGGCAATTGGCCTTGATTCGAGAACCTTCGTATCAACTGATGCAACAGCACCTGTAAGATTCTCTTTGCGTTGTGTTCCGTAACCGACTACTACAACATCCTCGAGAAGGATTGCCTCCTCCTCCATCTGGATATTTACAACAGAACGGTTAATGATTGCTTCTCTTATTGTTTTCATACTGATAAATGAAAAAACAAGAGTTGCGTTTCCGGGTGCAGAAATTGTGTAGTTCCCATCCAGATCAGTCGAAACATTTCTGTTGGTTCCGTCTATATTGACAACAACCCCCGTTAGCGGAGCATTGTTTTTGTCAACGACTTTGCCTTTCACAGTAATGTTTTGAGAAAACGCCATGGATGATGAGACCAGCATCAGCGCACCTAACGCCAGCGCAAATGTATTACGCCAGACGTGCAGTTTTTGTAAAACATACATGAGTCCAAATTTTAAGTTAGTTAATTACTATATTATAAAAGGGTTTTTAAGCTCTTATAAATTTCATTAAAACAAGGAACAAGTACATGATGTAAATATAAAGATTTTTTTATTTAATTATCTCATTTTAAGCCATAAAAAAAGCCGCCCGGATGTTCCGGGCGGCTTAAATATCAATCAATATGCCAATTAAACGACATTTGGTCTCTTGTAATATTTCGATTCAGATTTTGGAGTTACCTCGCCAGAGAATCTTTTAACAGACCCCTTTGACGGAGTAATAATAACTTCGGCATAGTTTCCACCCTTTCTCATGAGGATTTCCACTTTTGCCTGAATTTGAGACCCAGAAACCTGCATCTCAACAATCAAGTTTCCTTTTTTGTCAAGTTTTTGCTCGATTGTGGTTATAGATGCTTTGTTTGTATAACCGTTTCCACAGATAATCATTCCCTGGAGGAATACAAACTCCCCCTCGTATGAGAGGAAGTTTGCATCATCTGTATTTGTTTCAAAAGCACCATTACTAGCCTCATAACTGTCGGGAATAATCACAAAACTCTTTGCATCAATTGCTGCTTTGGCTTTGTCAAACTGAGCCTGAGCCGCAGCTGCCTTATCTGCCTTTTGCGAATACCCTGCAGTTGTTGCTGCAAAAAGAAGCAATGCTAATATTAATACTCTTTTCATACTATTATTAGTTTACCGCTATTGTACTCAAACGGATTGCCTGACCGGCATAGTTTGTACCTTCTTTGCCATTCAGGTGAAAAATATAGTTCACACCCTTAGTCATAGAATAACCGGTAAATGCCAGCGGAGTCTTAACTGTTGCTGTAGAAGTCGCAAAAGATGTAATTTGCTCGCCTGCTTCATTGAACAGAACAAAATCCATTGAAGATTCTGTACCACTCCAAACTGCAATACCTTTTCTCCATAGTTTATACGGAACATAGGCAGAAGCTTCTTTATAGTTACAAGCAGCTATGTCTACATAATCGTAAGTTGAAACATTTGGAAGAGTAGCAGGTCTTCTTCCTTTGAGGTAAACTTTACCGTAAGGTGTTCCGTCTGCTTTGTGGAAAAGGTTTACAAATCTGATGTAAGTAACAGTGTCAATCCATGGATTTCCTGTTTCATACTCCTCAGGATCCTGAATAAGAAGAGGAGCCTCGGTTTTATTGTAAATGAACGCACTCCATTTGCCGGCTGCAATATTGAATGTATTGCTGTAAACAGCCACATCTTTAGTTGCACCTTTAAATGTTTCTACCTTAAGGGAACCAATAGGTACAACATGGTATTTAGCTGTACTGTTTGGATAAATACCTCCTAAAGCTGTAGAAATCTGAGAAGTAATCTGATCGTTGTATTTAAGCAGAGTAATATTCTCAGTAGAAGTTGTTACAAGGGGCAGGTCATACACCAGTCTTACCTGTGCTTTTGTTGTTACATCCAGATCTGTAGCACCATATGTTATCACATTCTTCTCGCAAGAAGTCAGTAAAAACAATGCGAATACAGATACTATAGTAAATATTTTTTTCATCATCATTCGTTTTAATTATTCATTATTAAATACCGGGTTGTGCAAACCAAACGATAGAAGTCGGATAGTTTTGTGCATCACCTGCGATAGGAGTAAGCTTCTTGAGTGATGGTAAATTCCACATATACTCAGAATTGTAACGAGGACGAAGTCTGTAAACCGGAGATCCAAGGTTATATGAAGGGAATTTTACTCTTCTGTTCTGAACGTCAGCTGCAGGAAGATAGAACCCTTTATAAACCCTGTCGGATGCCGAGTTTTGTTTATGAATTACATAATCTGTGGTCCATGAGGTTCCGGTTACGGGCAACCCCTGAGGTCCGAGAACCAGGTCATAGTGGTATCTGCGAAGGTCGTTCCAAGTATCAATTCCCCATGGATACATTGATACATATTTTTGCATCATAATGTGAGAAAGTGAGAAATCTGCAAGAGGAAGATTATTCACAAACTTACTGTTAAGATATTCATTGGCAAGTGTTGTGAATCTGCCAACAGTGATTTTATCACCAATAACAGATGTCTGTTTGCCATTTGTACCTTTAACAACAGTTGGAGCTACCATAAGGGTTTTCATCCATTCGATATGGCCGGCAACTGCTTTTTTGAATGCTGCAAATGCATTTGGCTTGTCACCTTTAAGGAAGAGAGCCTCAGCCTTAATAAACTGAATTTCGGCATAAGTTGTAAGTGGCCATGGCGCATCGTCTCTGAATAACCATCTTCCTGTACCAGAATTAAGTGCAGTGGCAGTTGTTCCAAGACCATAAAGAGAAGTAGATACGCTATAACCTTGTCGTGTTCCAACAAAATTGTATGTTCCTTTCTTGATGTTAAGCTGGTCGGCAGGCATTGTGTCTCTTGATCCGAACATTACAATTGTTCTTGGGTCCAGAGTTGCTGTGTCTGTAATGATTTGAGTTGGAAGCAAACCTTCAATGGCGCCTGCAGAGTTGTAGTTAGGCACATTACCTGTCATAACCTGAACCATATAGTCCGATTGTGTATAGGTAATACCTAAGTTGGTTCTGAGGACTCCAAAGAAGTTTGTGTTGTTTGAAATACCGGTTGCGTCAAAGCGGAAAGAAGCATCATCGGCAGCACTTGCAAACGAAAGGTCTGCGCAGGCAATAGCCGAGTCAAGATACTTTACATCTTTTTTGGACATGGCAATGTAGTTTCTTGCAAGAACAGCATAGGCAAACTTTGTCCATTTAGCAGCATCGCCCTTGTAAATAAGGTCGTTGGTTGCTATAGTAGGATACTGATTTGCATCGGCTTTTGCAAGTTCAACAATTGCTTGTCTTGCCCATGATCTCACTTGTTTAAATGCATACTCCTGAGTGTCGTAGCTATGTGAAAGAAGACCGGGAACAAAAGCATCTTTAACAGGAATGTCTCCATGAATTGAAGCCAGCTGGTGCCAAGAGTAAGCCTTGATAGCAAGACCAATACCTGCAAGCTTGAACTCGCCTCTGGTTCTTCCGTCATTGATAATGTTTTCAATGTTCATACCCTGAAGCCAGTAAACCATTCTCCAGGTTTCCCCGCCTGCATCGCTGCCGCTATAATAGTCGTGCAACCCGAATACAGATGCATAACCTGTACCGCCAAAATACTGTACCATTGGAGCTAATGCACGAAGGTCATACGCTATTCCCTCATAAGCGGCAATTGTTGGTGCCAGTCGGAGGATAGGCGGAACCCAGTCAGGAGCGTCCACGTTTTTATTAACATCAAGCCACTTTGTACATGAAGTACCCAGGGCAAGAAGTATCGTTAATGATATTATTATTTTTTTCATCACTCTAATTCATTTAAAATGTTATATTTACGCCAAAAGATAGTCCTCGTGGGGCTGCAATAGCCATCATATCGAAGCCTACTCCGCCGGTTCCACCGAGTGCAGCTGAGTTTGAGTTACCAACAACATCGATACCTGAGTAGTTTGTAATTACAAATAGGTCGGTTCCTGTTGCAAAAACAGAGGCTGCAGAAAGAATACCTTTAGATGCTTTAGTAACCACTTCCTGTCTACATTATATGCAAGACGAAGTTCTGCCATTCTGATATAGTTGATGTCTTTCTCAATCCAGTTAGGGTCGCCACCGGCATAGCCATACTGAATATCACCAAGTTTAACAGCAATGGTGTTAACGGTTGGAGTGGTTGAGTTTTGTAAACCATCGTTCAATACACCATCAAATACCTTAGGTCCGGCATTTCTCATGTCAATTGATTCCTGGCTGTAACCATTTGTCATCATCCAGCGTTT
>JAGDMC010000066.1 GCA_017860395.1 Bacteroidota bacterium
AAAAGCGGCTGGTCCGTAACTGCACGGAATTTAAGCCCCTGTGCCTGTGAAACGACTTTGTTGATAATCAGATAAACAGAAGTTGCCAAACCGATAAAGAATGTAAGACTGCCAAATGCTCCAAAAAAGTGCATCGGTTTTTTTCCAAACCGCGATAAAAACCAGAGAGAAATTAAATCAAGAAAGCCATTAATAAAACGGTTCATACCGAACTTGCTTTTTCCGAACTTTCTTGCCTGATGTTTTACTATTTTTTCCCCGATATTCCGGAAACCTGCATTTTTTGCCAGATACGGAATATACCTGTGCATCTCTCCATAAACCTCAATGTTCTTTATTACAGCCTTTCTATATGCCTTAAGACCGCAGTTCATGTCATGCAGCTTTATGCCTGTGACTCTTCTTGCAGTGGCGTTGTATATTTTCGACGGCAGGTTCTTGGCAATTTTATTATCCTTTCTCTTCTTCTTCCACCCCGAAACCAGGTCATACCCTCCGTTCATCACCATGTCATAGAGTTCCGGAATTTCATCCGGGCTGTCCTGAAGATCGGCATCCATTGTTACAACAACCTCTCCTGTAGCAGTTTCAAAGCCGGTATAAAGTGCGGCAGACTTGCCGTAGTTCCGGCTGAACCTTATTGCTTTTACTGTACTGTATCTGCTAGCTTCCGCCGATATAACGTTCCAGGAATTGTCTGTACTGCCGTCGTCAATGAGAATCACCTCATAGGCGAGTTTCTGGGAAAACAGAGAACTTTCAATCCAGCTTAAAAGTTCGGGGATTGACTCCTCTTCGTTATACAGCGCAATTACAATCGATAAATCCATAACTTATTCGGTAAAGATATCTCCCTTTTTTGTGTAATTGGCAACGATTGAAGAAACAAGCATGCCAAACAGAGTATAATAAACAAGGGAAAATGCAAAAATAATCTTTGGAAGATGAGGCATTATCTTAGTCAGGGCCTCTGAACCCTGCGGGTTAGAGCTCTCCATGTTTTGTGCAATTAGTTCCATCTGAGCATTTGTTGCATCCGGGAACAAAAAGGCGAAATGCATAAACATATACGCTGCACAAATTATTGATGACAGGAAACAAAGTATAAGGCCGAAATTGAATCCCTGTTTATAGGTAAATGTTTCAAACTGTTTGCTGTACTCTTTGATAAAATAGTATACCAGCCCGATACTTAGTGAGAATTTTATTATCCAAAGAATAATTGTAACAGCCGATGGCAGCTTAAATACAGTGGTAGTCACTGAATATAATATAGTAACAAGTGCCAGAATAATTCCGTATGTTGCGGCAACACTCCATTTGTTTGTTTGCATAATTTTTTAGATAACAGTGTTTTAGAATTAAATTTAGGTTTTCAAATTTAGATATTTTCTATAACTATCCAAAATTTAGCAGGTTTAAAAATATTAATTAAATTTGCAGGATTATAAAGATATAAAGATTAGCCAACCAATTATGATAAACATAAAATTTCCAGACGGCAGCGTAAGGCCTTTTAATAAGGGAATTACAGCTTTTGAGATAGCGAATGGAATCAGTCCGAGGCTCGCTTCGGAAGTTCTGGCAGCAACCATTAATTCAAAAGTTGTTGAAATTAACCGCCCCATTAATGAGGATGCATCAATTAAACTTCACAAATGGGAAGATCAGGAGGCAAAAAATACTTTCTGGCACTCATCTTCTCACCTCATGGCAGAAGCTCTGGAACAGCTCTATCCCGGAATTAAGTTTGGAATAGGCCCTGCAATTGAAACAGGTTTCTATTACGATGTAGATTTGGGAGAGAAGACCATTACAGAATCGGACCTCAAGAAAATTGAGGATAAGATGCTTGAACTAGCAAGGGAAAAGCAACACTTTGTACGCAAGGATGTGAGCAAGGAAGAGGCGATGAGTACCTATACCACCAAAGGCGATGAATATAAGTGCGAACTCATTAAGGATCTAGAAGACGGCACCATCTCTTTTTATACCAACGGATCGTTTACCGATCTTTGCCGCGGCCCGCATTTGGCCGATACTTCGGTCATAAAAGCCGTTAAGCTCACCTCAATTGCAGGAGCATACTGGCGTGGAAACGAAAAGAACAAAATGCTTACCCGTATATACGGAGTAACATTTCCTCAGAAAAAGATGCTCGACGAGTATTTGATTATGCTAGAAGAGGCAAAGAAAAGGGACCACAGAAAAATAGGTAAGGAACTTGAACTTTTTGCATTTTCGCAGAGAGTGGGACAGGGTCTTCCTCTATGGCTGCCAAAAGGGGCAATGCTTCGCGAAAGACTTGAAAATTTTCTTAAGTCTGTTCAGAAGAAATACGGATATCTTCCTGTAATAACTCCTCATATCGGACAAAAAGAGCTTTATGTAACTTCGGGACACTATGCAAAATACGGTAAAGACTCTTTTCAGCCTATTCATACTCCTCAGGAAGGGGAAGAGTTTTTGCTCAAACCAATGAACTGCCCTCACCATTGTGAGATATACAAAGTAAAACCCCGTTCATACAAAGACATGCCTTTAAGGCTGGCGGAATTTGGAACTGTTTACAGATATGAGCAGAGCGGTGAACTTCACGGGCTGACAAGGGTGAGAGGATTTACCCAGGACGATGCACACATTTTCTGCCGTCCGGATCAGTTGAAGGAAGAATTTATCAAAGTAATAGATATCGTTCTTTATATTTTCAAAACACTCGATTTTAAAGAATATACAGCACAAATATCATTAAGGGACCCGGACAACAGGGAAAAATACATCGGTTCCGATGAAAACTGGGAAAAGGCAGAGAGGGCTATTATTGAAGCTGCTGCCGAAAAAGGGCTCAACACAGTTGTTGAACTTGGCGAAGCTGCATTTTACGGTCCAAAACTTGACTTCATGGTAAGGGACGCTATCGGAAGAAAATGGCAACTTGGCACAATCCAGGTAGACTATAATCTTCCGGAACGATTTGAACTGGAGTATGTGGGTGCCGATGACAAAAAATACAGGCCGGTTATGATTCACAGAGCACCTTTCGGATCTATGGAAAGATTCGTTGCTGTTCTCATTGAGCACACAGGCGGAAAGTTCCCTTTGTGGCTAGCTCCGGAGCAGGCTGTAATTCTTCCTGTGAGCGAAAAACATAACGAATATGCAAAAAAAGTTGTAGATTCACTTAATAATAGCGATATTCGCGCCTCAATTGACGACCGTAACGAGACTATCGGTAAGAAAATCAGGGAGAATGAGCTTAAAAGAGTTCCGTTCCTCCTTATTGTTGGTGAGAAAGAAGCAGAATCCGGCAAGGTTTCTGTAAGAAAGCAGGGGGGAGAGGATATCGGAACAATGTCAGTTGAAGAATTTGCAGAATTGATAACAAACGAAGTCAAAAGACAAATAAGTAATAACTAAAAATAGGAGGATAATTTTATCGCTACACCATTCAAACCTCGCCCGGGTGGGTTCAGCAAACCGAATCCACAATCATCAGGCACTTTTAAAAGAGAACCTGGCAACAGACAATTCCAGGGTGGCCACAAAAAAGATGACGGACCTCGAATAAATAACGAAATTTCTGCTTCTCGTGTAAGGGTAGTTGGAGAAAATGTTTCAAATCCGGGGATTTTCCCCTTGAGAGAGGCTTTAGAGATGGCAGAGGCGTTGGAATTGGATCTGGTTGAGATTTCTCCGACTGTCGACCCGCCTGTTTGCAAGATAATTGATTATCAAAAATTCATTTATCAGCAAAAGAAAAAGGCAAAGGAGATGAAAGCCAATGCCAGCAAAGTTGTTATTAAAGAAATAAGATTCGGCCCTAATACAGATGAGCACGATTTTCAGTTTAAGCTGAATCACGCAAAAGAGTTTCTCTCAGACGGATTCAAAGTTAAATCGTTTGTGTTCTTTAAAGGAAGGTCGATACTGTTCTCCCAGCAGGGAGAAAAACTTCTGCTCCGTTTCGCCGTTGAACTTGAAGATTACGGCAAAGCAGACCAGATGCCAAAACTGGAAGGAAAAAGGATGATAATGATGTTATCTCCTGCTAAAAAGAAATGAGTTTTTAACTAATTTAAAATAAAGACAATGCCCAAAATTAAAACCAACTCCGGTGCCAAAAAGCGCTTTAAGCTTACCGGAACGGGAAAAGTGAAAAGAAAGCACGCTTACAAAAGTCACATTCTGACTAAAAAGACAACAAAACAGAAAAGAAACCTTACCTATTCTGCTCTGGTATCTTCTTCAGACGAGAAGAGGGTTAAAGCTATGTTAGTTGCCTAATTTGTAAACTATTTATTAATCAGAATGCACAGCAGAAAAGATTCCCTATGGAGGGGAGCGCTGACATTCGCAATCTTTAAGAAAAAATGCCAAGATCGGTAAATTCGGTAGCTTCAAGAGCCCGACGCAAAAAAATTCTAAAACTCACACGCGGTAATTTCCTCGCGAGAGCAAATGTGTGGACAGTAGCTAAAAACACCTATGAGAAAGGTCTTACCTACGCGTACCGCGACCGTAAAACTAAAAAACGCAATTTCCGCGCACTTTGGATACAACGTATCAATGCTGCTGCGAGAGAGCATGGAATGAACTATTCTCAGTTTATTGGTAAACTTGCCAAAAATAATATCGGACTTAACCGTAAGGTTCTTGCCGATCTGGCAATGAATAACCCTCAGGCTTTTGAGGCCATTATTAACTCTGTAAAATAGATATACTTGAAAACCAGCAATATAATAAGTAATAGATGGTTCAGATTTTCAATCTGGGCCATTCTATACTTATTGTGGGTTATCTGGTTCGGGAATTGGTGGTTCCTTTTGGGACTATTAATCATATTTGATTTGTATATAACCAGAAAAGTCAAATGGGCATTCTGGAAAAAGAGATATAAAAAGGGAGAAAAGAGAAATGTCTGGCTGGACTGGCTTGATGCAATTATTTTTGCACTCATCGCCTCTACTTTCATTAAGGCTTTTTTCTTCGAATCATTCGTGATTCCAACCTCGTCCATGGAGAGGTCACTGATGACAGGAGATTACCTGTTTGTCAGCAAACTTCACTTCGGGCCAAAGGTTGCTCAGACCCCCATCTCTTTTCCACTTGTACATAACCTTCTCCCCATAACCGGTGGAGAATCCTATGTTAAATGGATACAAAATCCATACAGGAGAATGGCAGGCTTTTCAAGCGTCAAAAGAGACGATATCGTGGTTTTTAACTTTCCTCACGGAGACACAGTACTTAAAGGTGCGCCATTGGACGATTATTATACCCATGTACGGTTAAACGGCCGTGAGTATACCAAACGTATGTACGGACCTATTGTAGTGAGGCCGGATGATAAGAAAGACCACTATGTTAAACGCTGCGTTGCCATTGCAGGGGACTCTCTGCAGATTATTAACGGAAAAGCTTACATAAACGGAGTTCCTCAAAAAAATTATCCGGGAATGCAAAGCACTTATACCGTTTATACAAATGGCACACAAATCAATTCAAAGATATTTGACAATCTTGGGTTAAACATCGGTGAAGTTTATTACGATGCTTCTCTCCCGGGATACCAGTCTCTTCCTCTCAATGAAAACGAACTTGCAACAATAGCAAAGCTTGGAAACATTGTTGAGATAAGGCCAAATATTGATGTTTATCCGCCGGACTTTCCGGATTCCCAGCTTATGATATTCCCGTTTACCGGAGATTTCAAATGGACCAGAGACAATTTCGGACCACTGTGGATTCCCAAAGCAGGAGCTACAGTTGAACTGTCCACTGCAAATCTTCCTTTGTATCAGAGGATAATTACATCTTACGAAAAGAACTCTCTAGAGGTGAAAGATTCTACAATCTTCATCAACGGAAAAGCAGCTTCGAGCTACACTTTCAAGATGGATTACTTCTTTATGATGGGAGACAACAGGCACAATTCATTAGACTCCCGTTACTGGGGTTTTGTACCGGAATCGCACGTAGTTGGTACCCCTTCGGTTGTATGGTTTTCAAAGGACAGCAACAAAACCTTCCCCAAAAACATACGGTGGAAAAGGATATTTAAATTTGTGTAAATATTTGGATAATAAAAAAAGAATCCCGATATTTGCAACCCTTAAAAAGGGCACAACAAGCTAATTATATAAAGTAAATATAGAGATGGCAAGAGTTTGTCAAGTTACAGGAAAGAAAAGGATGATTGGGAACAATGTTTCTCACTCTAAGCGCCGTACCAAGCGTGAGTTCGCTCCAAATTTGCAGAATAAGCGTTTTTGGTTAGAGGAGGAGCAGAGATTCGTAAGCCTTAAGGTATCAGCCGCAGGGATGCGTACTATTAACAAAAATGGACTTAGCGCCGTATTAAAGGTGTCTAAGGCTAAGGGTTTACTTAAACTTGTTTAATATTTAGAGCAATATGGCAAAGAAAGGTAATAGAATTCAGGTAATTCTGGAGTGCACCGAACAGAGAGAGAGTGGCGTACCGGGCATCTCAAGGTATATAACTACCAAAAATAAAAAGAATACTACTCAGCGTCTGGAACGTAAGAAATACAATCCTTTTTTGAAAAAGGTTACTGTACACCGCGAGATTAAATAATTTGACTAAACTACGATAGAGATATGGCAAAGAAAGTTGTGGCCTCATTCGGCGGCGGAGGAAAAAAAGGCGGAAGCAAGAGCAATGTTAAATGTATTCGTATTGTTCGTTCAGAACGTAGCGGTGCTTACGCATTCAAAGAAGAAATGGTTCCTACAGAAGAAGTTAAAGATTTTTTCGAAAAGAAATAATTTTGATATTATAGAGGAAATGGAGATGCAGATTGTATCTCCATTTTTTTTGTGCATATACCAAATTGCCATTTTTCATAATTGGGTTTATGGGCTGTGCACCGCAATTACCCACTTAAAGCTCGCTCAGCTAAAAACAGATGCGGAAACCGTACTTCTGCCAGTTCCTATTAGCTGCCGGTTTCCGCTCACTTTTTTTTATACGCTTCGCTCGCTTAGTGGGTGCCCAATTGCTCCTTGCAATGCCCATAAATCCGATTATGCAAAAGGATATCGATGGATAGCACAAAAACGGATATACATATATGCAGTTTCCTCTCTAATTAAAATTTTTTCTTTTGGAGTTGCTATTACAATTTGATATTATAATGATAGAGTATTTCGCAACATATATAATATGAGGTTATTCTCCAGGCATTTTTTGCCGAAAGGGCTGTATACCGTATGGTTTATAAACCGCGGCATCGCCGCACCATTCTTTAAACAGGAAGGGAAAATGAGAGGTGAGATCGATCTATATATGAAAAGGCAGCGACAAGAGGGG
>JAGDMC010000271.1 GCA_017860395.1 Bacteroidota bacterium
AATCTATTTTAATGAAGTCCAGCATAAAATCTCTACAAACTTAAAAGAATTATTCTACAAATGCTAAAGTTGCGACGCTTACCGTGCATCCTTCTGCCTTTAGCAGTGCCGTACCGCACGCTTCAAGAGTTGCTCCGGTGGTGAGGACATCATCTACAAGGAGAATGTGACATCCTTTTATTCTGTCGCCCCTCCTCAATTTAAATGCCTTTTCAACATTTTTCCACCTGTGCAGAGGATCTTTCGTCGTTTGAGTAGACGTAAATGTTGTTCTTACCAGAATCCCGTTTAAAACAGGAACATCCATCTCTTTTCCAATCGCTTTTGCAATAACATTTGCCTGATTATAACCTCTTTTCCACTTCTTGAAAGGATGCAGAGGTACCGGGATAATGACATCTATATCATTAAAGGATTCGCTCTCTCTGAGTCTTTTGCCGAGCAAGCTTCCAAGATAGCGGCCAAGTGAAACCTGACGGTTGTATTTGAACTGATGAATAATTGAGCGGTAGGGACTCTCGTCTCTGTATAATATGAGTGATGCCACTCTTTGAAAATAAACCCTGCCCCAGAATATCTGTTCGGCAGGGTTATCTTTCCAGTTCCAGAAGTATATTGCCTCTTTTAATTGTTTATCATTCCTTATTATGCTCTCTATCCTTCCTCTCTGGAAGTAATATCTGTTTACAATCTCTTCTTCAAGAAGAGCTTTTATTTCTTTGCCGTTTATACGTATTGAGCCGCTTTTGCCGAGCTTAACTTTTGACTCCAGCTGCTTGAGGCCGCTGTCCAGTTCTGTAATGAGGCCCTCTTTTTTAGCAGTGGCCATCAGTCTGTCGTAATCTACCTCCGATGCAGTCCTGTGGTCGAATTCCCGTCCAACCGCATATTCTGTAAACTTCTCAAACTCTTCATCTGAAAGCTTAAATTTAGATGGAGAATCTATTGAAAGATGGTCCCTGAAATAGATAATCGAATAATCCCTGAGGATATCGTTGTACAACAGAGAGAGCGAAGGCCTGCTGTACGACTCGGCCTCGATTTTCACATCGGGAGCAATTCCTCCTCCATCATATACAACTCTTCCCTTACTGGTTTTAAACGGCCTGATAAGTGAGTCAGGTATATTGCCTACGCTTCCGTCTTCGTTCCTGTTGCTGTAGTCGATTGCCTGTACGCATCTTCCGCTTGGAGTATAATATTTGGCTGTAGTAAGTTTGATTTTATTGTTGTATCCCACATCTCTTATGGATTGCACCAGACCTTTTCCGAATGTTCTGGTACCGATAATAGTTGCCCTGTCCAGATCCTGCAGGGCTCCCGCAACAATTTCGGACGATGAGGCTGATCCCGAATTGACAAGAACGATAAGCGGTAAAGCAGTATCAGTAGGCTCCTCTTTTGTATAGTATATAGCATCTGTCTGTTTTTGTCTTCCCAGCGCAGAAACCACTTTTGTTCCGGAAGGAACGAAAATGGATACAATATTCACAGCTTCGTCAAGCAGCCCGCCTCCGTTTCCTCTCAAATCGAGGACGAGTCTTTTAATTTTTCCACTCTTTTTGAGGTTGACAACTGCATTCTTCACATCTTTCGCACCGTCAAGCGTAAAACTTGTTATTCTTATATATCCGACAGTATCGTTAACCATTCCCCAATATGCAACGTCGGGGAAGTGAACTCTTTCGCGGGCAATCTTAATCTCTTTTGTTTCTCCCCCTCTTAGTTTTTTTATAACAAACGTTACAACAACTCCGGGAGTACCCTTCATTTTTGATGAGCATTGCTCCACGTTCAACCCTGCTGTCGGTAATGAGTCTATCCTGAGAATAATGTCTCCGGCTACAAGTCCTGCTTTTGCTGCAGGCGAGTTCTCATAAATTTCGGATATTTCCACTCCTCCGTCTACTTTCTTAATAAGAGCGCCAATACCTCCGTAGGAACCGGTTGTAAGCAGTTCTATGCTCTCCTCATCTTCTTCGGGAATATATACAGTATAAGGGTCAAGCGACTCTACCATAGCATTTATACCGGTCTGGACAAGCTTGTCTACCTGAATTGTATCTACATAAAACAGGGAAAGTTCCCTAAGTACGGAGAACTGTATATCCAGGCTCTTGCCCGCTTTGAATTCTCTCGATTGTGCGGTTAAAACCGACGCGAGTAACAGGGCGGCTGCAAATGCCAGTGATCTCAATTTTGTGTTCATGTTTCGGATTTTATAATCTTTAATACAAATTTAAAGTTTTAGTATCTTTGATGCAATATTCTTTTTATGGAACTAATCTTTGCAACTGCCAATAAACATAAATTATCAGAAGCGCAGGCCATTCTGGGAACAGGATTCAGCCTGGTTGTTCCTTCTCAGCTCGGTCTCACGGGAGAAATTCCGGAAACTGCCGATACACTCAAAGAAAACGCCATAATGAAGGCAAAATTCCTTTGGGACAAGTTTGGAAGACCCTGCTTTGCCGACGACACAGGACTTGAAGTGGATTTCCTGAACGGAAGACCGGGCGTCTACTCTGCAAGGTATGCCGGTATTGAGGCTGACCCTGTCAAAAACATGCAAAAACTATTAAAAGAACTTAATGGTGCCAACTGCAGAAAGGCTCGCTTTTTAACAGTCGTTGCACTCATCCTTGACGAAAACCGCATTTTCCTTTTTGAAGGAGCCCTCGAAGGCTCTATTCTTGAAGTTTCCAGCGGTTGCGGAGGATTTGGCTATGACCCCCTTTTTATGCCTGAAGGTTACAGCAAAACTCTTGCAGAACTTTCTGCGGAAGAGAAAAACAGAATATCACACAGGGGCATTGCTATGCGTAAATTATCCGATTTTCTCAACAATAACTTCCCGGGAAAATGAATCTCAAAACGGAGATCATAGTCTTACACAAAACCAAGTACAAAGACTCCGGCCTCATTGTTCACGGTTACT
>JAGDMC010000006.1 GCA_017860395.1 Bacteroidota bacterium
ATCTCAAAAGTATACTATACCGGTACCAAGGACAACGCAAACAAAAATTACAGCGTCGATTCTTATGTAGAAGTATTCAATAATTCGGAAGAAACAGTTTACATTGACGGTAAATATCTGGCTCTTGCAGAATCAATGTCTCCTCCTGCTTATCCTGCCAAAAATGATCCAAATTTTATATATGCAAGGCAGATATGCAAGTTCCCCGGAAATGGGACAGATTATCCGGTACTTCCTGGTAAAAGCATAGTTGTTGCAACTAAGAATGCAAAAGATCACAGAACAAGTGCAAGCACTTCTGTCGATTTGTCGAATGCCGATTTCGAAGTAAAGGATGTCGATGGAACAGGAAACCCAGATATTAAGGCACTTCCAATTGTTTCAAATTCGTTGTCTATTAAGTTTTTCAATATGATTGCATCCGGAGGAAATGCAGTTTTTCTTTTCGAAACGACAGATGATATTTTGCTCTGGCCGGAAGTATTTGCTCCCGGAAAGACCTCTGGCGAAAGATTCAGGAAAGTGCCTGTTTCTGTTGTTCTGGATGGAGCAGAATGTCTTAGAAACAGCTCTACAACCGGTCCGGATATTAACCTTAAAAGATTTCAGGACATTGTGGATGCCGGTTTTACATTTACTAATGCGACATCGGGAAACACTCACGAATCACTTGAACGAAAAGTAAGTTCTGTTTCGGAGGGAAGAATAATTCTTCAGGATATTAATAACAGTACACAAGATTTTGTAGTACTGCTGGATCCGACTCCAAGAAAATATGATAAATCTGGACTGATTAACTAGAAGAAAATGAGAAATACATATATTTTAACAACGCTTTTACTTCTCTTTTTTGCAGGAGTTGCCAAAGGGGAAAATACAGATTCATTAAAGAGGGTTCCTGATTTGCAAAAGAGGGAAATGCAAATACTCAAACAGCAGTGGGTGAATTCCGATAATGCTGCAGGAATGTCCTTATCTAAAGTAGACAGAGGAAGTTTTACAACACTTAGCTATTATAAAGACGGAGGTGATTATCATAAAGTTCAGCAAGGATCTAAGAACAGCGGATTTCTTTTTAGAACAGAGAGATATGACCGCTTCAACGACAAGGTTTTTGTAAGAGGTACATTCTCATTTAATAATAACAAAGAGTATGACAGAGGCTGGTCGGATGTCATTAATACATATAATGCCAATCCATTTATTTTTGGAAGCAGTGTGAGGGGAGATTATGAAAAACAGCAATTTGACCTTAATCTCAAAGTGTACTCGGTTACTTCCGGCAGATTCAATTTTGGTTTTACCGTAGATTACAAAGTTGCCGACATTGCGCGCCAGAGAGATCCCAGGTCAAGAACATATATGCTTGATTATTCATTAATTCCTTCTATGTTAGTATCATTAAGCGACAAACATAAAGTAGGGATTGACCTATACTATCGTTTCTCAAAGGAGAAAATGCCCGGCCTTACTACAATCCAGACCGATCCAAATCTTAAGTACTATACTTTTAGCGGAGTTGAGTTTCTGGATGGTAAAATTGGAGGGTATAAAGGTTTTTCAAGACAGTTTTTGAGTGATATCGCAGGAGGTGGATTGCAGTACAATTATTTTAGCAACGATATAAAACTGCTTGTTTCTTTTGGCTTTGATGCACAATGGGAGCAAACACTGGGAGATAAGAAGCAAAGCCCAGGTTCCTACAACTCTTTTAATTACAGATTACTGTCGGATTTGCTTGTAAAACGCGGAGATCTTCTTCACAATTTAAGATTGTCCGGAGCTGTTAAAGACGGAGGAGCCGATGAGTTCAGACAAAATCAGATTACCTCGAGAGACCCGATTACCGGAATTACAACAGAAACCTGGGAGACAATTTATGTTTATAAAAACAGGTTTATTGCTAAAACAGCAAACATTAAAGCAGACTGGAGGATTATCAGGAGTGACAAATCCGGAAACGGATATAAATGGATTGCAGGAATAGAGGGAGGATACTCTCAATTCTCAAACTATCATTATCTTCCCTCTTCGGTTTATGAGGCAGGTAAGGCAAACGGAGGGATTAACGGTCTTGTCAGGCTACTGAGCAGCAAGGGAAGAACTCTGGAGCTTAAGGCATCGGTTAATGCCGGCATTAAAACAGGAACAAAACTGGAGGCTGCTTTGGAAAATGAGGCAGTGACAAATATACTTGAACCTGATATTCAGTTTCACAACAGAAATACTATTGACATAAACGGCGATTTGAGATACACATTCCCTTTGAAATTCGGAAAAGTTTCAAATATTCTGGGATATGCCAAAATTTACGGAGGAAATATCTTTGCTTCGGGATCTAAACAATGGTATAGTGCCGGGTTGTCAATAGGAATTTTAACTCTGTAAATCTTTGCATATGAAAATCTTCAATAAAATATATAATATATCGGGCATATTTGCCTTATTGATAGCTGTCTTATTTTTTGCTTCCTGTGAAAAAATTGAGACGGAGGGGAGTTATTCTCCAATGGCATATTTCGAATCCGTTCAGGCACTTGTAAACACAGAGAGTGGCAAATACGACATAAAAGTAAAGCTTTCAAAACCTGCACAAAAAGATATTACCATTAAAATGGAGTTTGTGGGAGATGTAGTGGAAAATGAGCACTATTCTGTAGAGTCAAAAGAAATTAAAATTCCTGCGGGCAGCTCGGAAGGTATACTTCCTGTTACGATTCTGAACGAGAACATTTGGGACGAAGAACTGGATTTCAGGGTAATTCTTGCTCCGGGTACCGATTACGCAGTTGATCCAAAGCAAAACAGCGAGTTGAAAATAAAGTTTACAAAGGACATTATTCTTCCGGTACTCTCATTTGTTTCTAACACAGATAACGAACATACAAATCCTTTTCTTGCAGAAAAACTGACTTTTAACCTCTCTTTTGATTCTCCTTTGCTTGCCGACACATATGTAGCTCTTAATATAGAAGGGGATTTGACAATAGGCCGGGATTTCCTCATTAACGGAGGAAATACAAACAAAATTACATTGAACAAGGGTCTTACATCATACTCTTTTGATCTGCTGATAAACAAAAAAGATATTGGAGGATACAACAAAACTTTAAAACTTACTTTATCCAATGATGGTGTTAAATATTATGGGGTTTCTCAGGAGAAGGCCTCTTTTACAATCAGAGTAACAGATCCTGCTGTGGATTTCACTCCAGTAATGAAATCAGCTGCTCTGTTAGGCGGTTCGGGAAATCAGATTGAACAGGCAATAAAAGCTACAGACGGGACATGGTCCGGTAAAATTGTTATTAATTGCGGGCCCAACAGTTCTAAATTGAATTATCTAAAATCGTACAGAAATTTAAGTTATACGTCTGCTTTTTTATGTAATTCAAATGCACCGGGAGGAGATGTGCTGCGTCTAGCTGATATGTTAAATTTCGCAACTACTGATACAGTTATCGCAGATTATGGAGTAGGAAAGACAACACGATTTTTTACCCCTTCCGATTCTCTTTTACGATTTGTTGCTCTTGGAGAAAATCCCCTGAAGGGCACAGTTACATCTTCGCCTCAAAAATTCAAAGCGAAACTTGTACTAAAAGCGAACTGGGAGACAGGTACAAACGGGAATAAGCAATGGCACGTTGATTCAAAGAGTACAGGAGGAGTTATTGCAAACAGTGTTTATCCTACATTTTCTACGATTGAAGTAGAGCTTGTTAAACTTGAAGGTACATACGATTTTACTCTTGCAACTCCTGAGGTGGTTTTTGATGCCTGGTTCAGGAGCAGTTCGCCATACTTTATGAAAAATTTGCCATCTGTTCTTGCTGTCGTAAAAACAGGGGACTTGTATAAAATATCATATAGATATACACCAAAATAATTTTCCGGAAAATGTATTTGATAAAGAAATTTGCACTGCTTGTCCTATTGCTGGTCTTTTCATCTGAAGGTAATGCCCAGGGACGATTCATAAAGGTTTCAGGAGTTGCAAACCGTTATAAGTTTGAAATTCCGGATTCTCTGTTGGGCAAAGATATCCTCTTTGGTTCAAGAATCGTAGATCTTAGTTCTCCCTCGGCAAAAGTATATGCTGCCGGACAGATGAGGACCCCCCCTGTTCTGGTTCGGTTTGCAAAAAAAGGTAACATTATTGTAATTGAGAAGTTGGACAATTTTGCGGATGTTGACAATAATGATCCTATTTACGAGCCTCTTATGAAAAACAGCAGAACAGGCAGTGTAGATTTTTTTGAAATAGAATCCAGAAACCAGGACAATAATGGCTCAGTAATAGACGTTACAAAATATTTTTCTGGAGAAATTTCTTTAGCATGGCCGCTGCCGGACAATGTAAAGAAAGGAAAACTGGAACCAAAATTCACATCTGTAGAATTCATAAAAGAGTACCCGGACCATGTAAATGTTAGGACTCACTATGAATTTACCGGTGGGAAAGAGACATTCACAATTACCGTTCAGTATTTTCTTCTTCTTTTGCCCAAAGAGCCATTGCAAATGAGGTTCGGCGACGACAGAGTCGGATATCAGCCGTATACACGTAAAAGTTACAAATCGGGCAATCCGATTGAAACAAATAAATACATCTCCAGATGGAGAATACTTCCGGAGAAAGGTTCGGAAGCTAAAAATGCAAAAGGAGAAATTGTCTCTCCTGAAAAGCCGATAATTGTCTATGTTGAACCATACTTTCCAAAAGACTGGATTCCATATATTAAGCTCGGAATTGAAGACTGGAATAAGGCTTTTGAAAAAACAGGATTTAAAAATGTGGTGATAGCCAGGGATTTTCCGAATGATCCTGATTTTGATCCAAACGACATTAAAAACAATGTAATCAGATATATTCCTCTCGATGAGGCAAACGCTGCAGGGCAGATATGGACAGATCCGAGAAGCGGAGAGATTATTCAGGGAGAAGTTCTCTGGTGGAATAATGTGATTGATTTGATTAAAATGTGGCGTTTTACGCAAACTGCCGCATCCGATCCGGAAGCAAGAAAATTGCAATATAGCAGTGAGATGACCGGGGAGATGATAAGATATGCTATTTCTCATGAAGTTGGTCATATGCTTGGGCTTCAGCACAACATGCGAAGTTCTTATGCTTATCCGACAGACTCTCTAAGATCTCCTTCATTCACATCTGTTTACGGCACAACCGCTTCAATTATGGATTATGCCAGGAACAATCATATTGCACGTCCCGGAGATGTTGAAAAAGGAGTAAGAATGACTCCTCCGCACCTGGGCCCGTTTGATTACCTGTCGATAGAATATGGCTACAAATATTTTAACAATATAAAAAATCCGGTTGACGAACTTCCTCTGCTTGACTCATTAATGCTGAGAAAAGTTTCACAACCGGAGTATATGTTTGCTCCCTTTATTGCTGTTCCGATATCACCTGATCCATCTGCTCAGTCGGAATCTTTGGGAGATGATGTTGTGAAATCTTCAATGTACGGAATATCAAACTGCAAGACAATACTGGAAAATCTCAGAGAGTGGACAGTTAAAGAAGGGGGCGGAGTATCTGACATTCGTTCAAGGTATGATGCCTTGAGCCGGCAGTATTTTCGTTATATCTCTCTGGCCATGTCAAATATAGGTGGAACATACGAGATACAGGCAAGGGACCTGGATGTTTCTGAAAGATATATCCCAGTTAAGAAAGAGAAGCAAATAGAAGCGTTAAACTTTTCTGTAAAGAGTCTGAAGGAAACTCAAAAATGGCTTGACAGACCTGAATTTACATCAATTTTAGGCTCACAAAAGGAGAACATTCTTAAAAAACAATCAGAAACAATAAATTTTCTTCTGGGAAATTTTATCCTTCCACGATTGTTAAACAGTATATCTGTTCCTGGAAACAGTCTGAGTGTCGGGAGATATCTGGAACTTCTTAACGGACTTATATTTGAAGGAGATTCAGAAAAAAATATTTACGACAAAAACCTTGAAATAACATATATTCAGGTTCTTAAAAAACTATCTCAGTTTCCCGAAAAGGCCGAAGAACCTGTTATTGGAACACAGGCATTGGTTGCCGGGTACGCAAATGCACAACTTGCCAAAACCCGGGAAATGCTTAAGACGAAATCAATAAAATCTGTCAATAGTGCACATTATAAATTTTTGTTAAAAATATCAGAATAAATAGAAGATATGAAGAGAGTACTACTTGCAATAATTGTAATTATTTTATCTGCTCCTGTTAACATGAGGGGAGAAGAAGGACTGTGGCTGCCGATACTGCTCAAAGAGCAAAAGTTCTCCCAAATGCGTAAACTGGGACTGAAGTTAAGCCCGGAAGAAATTTATAGTGTAAATAGAGCTTGCGTAAAAGATGCAGTTATTGGACTAATGAGTGAGGGAGCAAATCTCAGGAGTTTTGGAACGGCCAGTTTCATATCTGCAAATGGGCTGCTGCTGACAAATTATCATGTTGTATTATCATATCTGGAACAATTTTCAACTAAGGAGAATGACTTTCTGAAATATGGATACTGGGCTGGGAAAGCTCCGGAGGAAACTCTGTGCAGAGGGCTGGAGATGAAACAGCTTATAAGAATGGAAGATGTTACCAATGAAATCCTTAAAGGAACCGATGGACTCACAGAAGCGGAGAGGCTTAATAAGATTGACGAAAATGGAAAGATTATCGCAAAAGAAGCAACCAAAGGAACTAAATATGAGGCAAAAATGCAGGCACTTTTTGGAAATAACCAGTATATTATGAGTATTTATGCTGTATACTCCGACATCAGGATGGTAGCTGCGCCGCCATTTGCTATAGGAAAATTTGGGGGTGACAGTGATAATTACTGCTGGCCGAGACATACAGGGGACTTTGCTGTTCTAAGAGTATACTCGGATAAAGATAACAATCCGGCAAATTACTCTCAGAAAAATATTCCCTATAAACCCGTTCATTACTTCAACATCTCTATAAGCGGTGTTAAAGACGGCGATTTTGTCATGATTCCGGGATTCCCCGGAACAACAAGGGAGTACATTCCATCTTTTTCGCTTGAAAAAATAATATATGGAGAAAATGCAACAAGAGTCTCAATAAGAGGAGAAAAAATAAGTATTCTTAAAAATGCAATAGAGGAGAATCCGGATAGAAAATTCAGATACACAACAAGACTCTCTTCCATTGGAAACAGTTACCTCAGGGCAAAAGGAGAAATTATGGGTGTAACCAGAATGGATCTGGTGAACAAAAAGAGAGAAGAGGAGAAAGCTTTTCAGGAATGGGTAAAAACTACCCCGGAAAGAGAAAAAAAATACGGAAATGTATTGAGTGAAATGGAGAAGCTCTATGTGGATGTTTCGCGTTATAATATGGCAGACCTCTATTTTAACGAAGCCGGGATTAATGGATCTGAAATTGTTCCTTTCATAGGAAAGTTTGAGAAACTTGCCTCGATTTATTCCAGAAAAAACGTGGATGCAAAAGCCGCAGACCTTGAGGCAAAGCGGCTAATTGCTCTTTCCGTTCAGTTTTTTAACAACTGGGACTACGAAGTTGATCGTAAGATGTTCCGTAACCTCATGTTCAGGTATTATGACAAGATGCCTGCGGAATTTCATCCCGAAGCAATGGATTTTTATATCAAAAAGTATGAAGGGGATGTAAACATTCTAACAGAAAAAGTTTTCTCACAGTCAATGTTTACAGACAAGCAAAAACTTACCCAATTTCTGGAAAATCCGGAAAGGGATGTTAATGAAAAAATTAAGAACGATGCACTTTACCAGCTTGCTATTGGTTACTACAGGGTGAATGTAGACAAGATTATGAGGCAGAGGTCTGAGCTTCAGGCAAAACAAATGGAGCTGTTTGACCTTTATCTGGAGGGCGTTATGGAAATGAATTCCGGGAAGGATATTTATCCTGATGCGAACAGTTCATTAAGGATTGGATACGGTAAAGTTGCAGGAGCAGCAGCATCAGACGGAATCTTATATGAAAGCACTACTACTCTCGACGGTGCAAATGAAAAATATCTCAATAACATTGAAGATTCGGAGTTCTATCTTCCAAAAAGGATAAGGGAACTTTATGCAAAAAAAGATTTTGGCAGATATTCGGACAAAAGAGGGAGACTTGTAGTGAATTTCTTAACAGACGCACACACTTCTGGAGGGAGTTCGGGGTCACCTGTTCTCAATGGAAAAGGTGAACTTATAGGGCTCAACTTTGACAGAATATGGCAAGGCGCGGCTTCGGACTACCGTTTCGACAGCCAGATATCCAGGTCAATTGCTGTTGATGTAAGATACATTCTCTTTTTACTGGACAAGTATTCACAAACAGATTATGTGCTTAAGGAACTTGCAATCAAATAAAGATATTGGTTTAGTTAGTGGTATTTAGGTAAAAGGCTTTATTTGATAAAAAACCCTCCGGATATAAGCCGGAGGGTTTTTATTTAATATTTCCCCGAAAAGTTTGAATCAGGACTACTATTTAAGTTCCCATGCAAGAGCACTTGCACCAAGAATCGCAGCATCGGATTCTTTAAGCTGTGAGAAAATGATCTTAATTTTGTTTTTCCACAAATGGAGGAGATTTGCATTCATACTTTCCTCAATGGGTTTTAGTAAAAGGTCGCCTGACCTCGCTAGTCCGCCAAACAAAACAATGGCTTCCGGTGCGCTGAATGCGACAAAATCCGCAAATGATTCCCCAAGCTTTTTCCCGGTATATTCAAAGATTCGTTTTGCCAGGGCATCTCCCTGATAGGCGGCTTCAAACACATCTTTGGATGTTATATTTTCGGGGATGTTGCGCAAAACACTTGATTCGTTTGAACTGTCCAGCCATTCTCTCGCTGTTCGTGCAAGGCCAATTGCTGATGCATAGGTCTCAAGACAACCTGTCCTTCCGCAATTGCACTGGCGCCCGTTATTCCTTACAGCAGTAGTATGCCCCAGTTCACCGGCAAAACCGTCATGGCCGTATACAACTTCGCCATTAATTACAATTCCGCTTCCAACGCCTGTTCCAAGAGTTATCATTATGAAGTTTTTCATGCCGCGTGCTGCGCCGTAAGTCATCTCTCCAACAGCTGCTGCATTCGCATCATTGGTGAGGGCAACAGGAACTCCCATTTTGTCCGACATAAGTTTTGCAAATGGAATAGCAGTATTTCCGCCCCACGTAAGGTTCACTGCATTTTCAATTGTTCCGGTATAAAAATTGCCGTTTGGAGCTCCAATTCCTATGCCCCGGATGTTTACTATACCTCCGACCTCTAAAATCAATTTATTAAGAGCAGCGCATAAATCGTTAACGAACAGTTTGGCATCGGTATGCGTGTCTGTGCGGATTGAAGACTGTATCAATACAGTTCCGCGCGCATCTACAATACCAATCTTACTTGTCTGTCCACCTATGTCGATACCGACAACATATGTTTTATCCATATTATATTTAGTTGCTTTTATGTTAAAAACTATTCAGTTTTGATATCAAGATTTACATTCTTAGACCCGTATAATGCATAGAACAGCATGTATGCGATTCCTGCAAATACAATCCAGTAGCTTGTAATGTAACCTGCCATATCGGCAATCCATCCCTGAAAAGCAGGAAGTATACCGCCGCCGCAAACCATCATCATAAACAAGCCCGAAGCTGCTGCAGTATATTTGCCCAGCCCGGATGTTGCAAGGCTGAATATGCTGCCCCACATAACAGAGGTGCAAAGGCCACATAAAATAAGGAACATAATATTAAGAGGAACCTGAGCAAATCCGAATGAAATATCAGACTTGAAAACAGGCATATTTATCATTGAATCTGTTGGAATTAACATTGCCAGAAGGACAAATACGAGTCCAAGTGAAGTTACAGATATAAGCATAGATTTTCCGGAAATCCTGGCACCAAATATACCTCCTGTGAAACGCCCGATTAGCATCAGAAACCAATAAGTTCCAACTACCGTTCCCGCAATGGTGGGGTCTATTCCAAGGCCGCCGTCAATCAGGGAAGTGGTCATAAAGAGGTTTGCAATATTTGGAATTCCTACTTCAACACCCACATAAATAAAAATGGCAATCATACCCAGCACAAAATGGCGGAACGACAGTGCACTGTGCTTGTCTTTAACTTTTTCTTTTTGTTTGGTAATGTGGGGCTCAGGAATGGTAACAAAGTATAGAACGAGAAATGTAAGTACAAATATTCCCATCACCAGAAACAACGCAGGGTTTGCCTTTGCAATTGTTCTTGTAGCCTCATTTGCCCCCATCAGATAACCGACAAGAACGGGAGCTATTGTTGCTCCGATAGAGTTAATAGTTCCTCCAAACTGCAAAAGCTGATTTCCCTTCTTCTCGTTTGAGCCAAGCCCGTTAAGAAGTGGATTAACAACTGCATTCAGCATACACATTGCGAGTCCTGAAACAAAAGCTCCCAAAAGATATACTCCAAAACTGGCTACCTGTCCGGACAAAAGAGTAATGGCTACTCCTGAGAAACCTACAATAATTGCGGATAAAGCTGTCTTTTTATATCCGATTTTCTGCAGAAGCATTCCGGCAGGGATGCCCATAAATGCGTAAGCTATAAAGTTTGCCAGATTACCCAGCTGAGAAAGAAGATTGCTTGCGCCAAACTGGTTTTTTACAATAACCCCCATAGGGTTTTGAAGACCGGTTACAAAGGCAATCATAAAAAAGAGAGCAAACATCATTGCAATTGGCAATGCATAGTTTTTTTTCTGAGTGTTCATCAAGTAATATTTTAAGTTTAAGGATTTTTGCAAATAATCTCAACACTGTAAGGAGCCGTAAATTATTGTATGATTTTTCGCCCCCTTGCTCCTAAGGCCAAAGATAATAAATTGAAAGATATCTTGGGCAGGAGCAGCCATTAAAAAAAATAATTTCGGCCGGATGTGCCTGTAATGACTATCTTTTGCATAATGATGAATTATTTTATTATTTTTGTGAAAAGGCAGGCCATTAAGCAATATTAACCGAATATGCTATATGGCCCTCTTTTTCGAAATAGCCTTAAACCTAAACCGGCATTACAATTTTAAAAGGTGTAAACTATGGTAAAACGCATCTTTGTGTTTATTCTTTTGTCTTTTTCATATAGTTGTGTCTATTCTCAGAACAGCACAGACTATGACAAGTTCGTTGCAGAAGCGGGGGATTATCTTAATCTGTACAGAGGAACGTCTCCTTTGCCTTATAAAACGCTTCATATTGGAACATATTATGCTTTTTCAGAAGAATTTGAAAAGGGTGATCTGTACTACAACGGGAAAGTATATCATGGTGTTGAAATGAACCTCAACAGTCATTTGGATGAACTTTATGTCAAAGTACCGGATTCAGGGAGAGCAGTAATGCTCAATAAGGAATTCATTAATAAATTCTCACTGGGAAAAAGAAACTTTCTCCTGATGGGTAAAAGATATGAAAAAGGGGCTCCTCAACCGGGATTTTATGAAATTTTGTACGACGGACAGGCACAATTGTATAAAAAAATACGTAAAGTTATTTCCGAAAAAATCGGGAGCTCGGTAAATCCTGTCACAAGGAGCAAGATTGAAAGAAGATTTGAGCTTGTCGAAACCTATTATCTGTTTAAATCTGGAGAGTGGCATAAAATCCCGCGCAGGAATTCACTTCTCATGCAATACCGGGAAAAGAGGCTTGAAATCAGGCGGTTTATAAGAAATAACGGTCTCAATTCCATCTCAGATATTGACATCATTTACGCTTCAATAATGAAATTTGCAGAATCACCAACAAATGCTGCCCATGAATAAATTAGCGACAATAGCCGTACTTTTCGTTCTTGCCATCACAAGTATTCAGGCGCATGCACAATCACCGGCAAGAATCAAGCAAGTAAATATTAATGCCGACTCTCTGTCTAAAGTAGTATTTAAATACACCGGCAAAGATTTGTTTTTTAAAGCGTCAGATAAAGGTGACTCTCTAAAGGTTACTATTGAATGTAACGGCAATGATTTAATTAAGGAGCTTACCGGTATACTCAAACGTCAGAACTATTCCATATCTCTTATAAACAACTCCTATATTGTATTAAAAGGAACAGGCATCTCTGCCGGCCTCCCGGAGGATTATTTTGCTGCTGAAACAGGGGTCAAAGGAGAATCTGAGTTTATTAAAGCAGTTACATTTGAGGATAATACAGCAAAGTCCGAAAACAAAATTTACAAAATAGGCGACCCAAATTCTCCTTCAAAGGGAAGTAAAGTTTTACTTTCGGGGTACGTGAGAAACTACGACAGCGGAGAACCTGTTGCAGGAGTATCTGTTATGCTTGAAAATCCACAGACGGTTGCGACTACCGATGCATTCGGGTTTTACCGTATTACAGTGCCTAAAGGGGAGCGGGTAATTGAAGTAAAAGGATACGGGTTAAATGATTCCCGCCTGATGATGGAAGTATACGGCGATGGTGAAATGGACATTGTAATGAAAGAGAAGGTTTATGCCCTTAAAGGTATTGTTCTCACAGCCGAGAGTAATCAAAAAACCAGAAATACTCAGATAGGAATTGAAAAAGTGCGCATAGACCGCATCAAACATATACCTTCTGCTTTTGGGGAGGCAGATGTGCTTAAAGTTGTGCTGACTCTTCCCGGAGTAAAATCAGTCGGAGAATCTTCCGGAGGATTTAATGTGAGGGGAGGAGCTTCGGACCAGAACCTAATACTTTTTAATGAAGGGACTATTTATAATCCTACCCATCTCTTTGGATTATTTTCTGCATTCAATCCTGATGTCGTGAGCGATATTGAGTTGTACAAAAGCACTATCCCTGCAAAGTTTGGAGGAAGGATATCTTCTGTTCTCGAAATAAACAGCAGAAACGGTAACAGCAATAAAATAACCGGCTCGGCAGGACTTGGCCTGCTTACCGGAAAGTTTCACATCGAAGGGCCAATTGTTAAGGGAAAGACAAACTTTATTGCCGGAATCAGAACAACATATTCAAACTGGCTGCTCGGGCTTTTGCCATCCAACAGCGGTTACCGCGACGGAAAGGCATCGTTTCACGACCTGACTCTGGGCCTTAGTCATAAAATTGACGAACACAACTCGCTTTATGCATACGGATACTATTCAGGAGACAATTTCAGCTTTAGCTCAGATACGACATACGGTTATAAAAATTTCAATGCCTCATTAAAGTGGCGCAGGATTATCGATGACAGGCGCAGTATGGTAATGAGCGCAGGTTACGACCAATATGGCTATAACACACAGGAGAAGGGAAATCCAGTTAGCGCCTATGAGATGAGTTTCCGTATAAATCAGCTCTTTTACAAAACTAATTTTAACTGGCTTGTAGGAGAAAAGCACTCATTAAACTTCGGAGTGAATGCGCTTTATCTGGATCTGAATCCTGGCACAATGAATCCTTTAGGAGGAGAATCAATTGTTGAACCTAAGAAAATTGAAAATGAAAAAGGAGTAGAGATGTCTTTATATGCATCAGATACATGGAGCTTATCCGACAATCTTTCTCTGGATCTCGGTCTCAGATACACAATCTATTCCGCATTGCAGGACGGCAACTTTAAACCATATCACGGACCCGAATTCAGGTTTTCTGCGCGTTATGCATTCAGTGACGATTTGTCAATCAAAGGCGGGATAAACAGCATGCGCCAGAATATCCACATGCTTTCCAATACAACTACAATTTCTCCGACCGATATATGGAAGTTAAGTGATAAGGATATATGTCCCCAAACAGGATGGCAGGCCGCATTGGGCCTTTATAAAAATGCCCTGGGAAGGAAAGTTGAACTTTCGCTCGAGGGATATTATAAAGGAATGAACAACTATCTCGATTACAAAAGCGGAGCGATTCTCAATATGAATGAAAACATTGCAGCTGATGTGCTTAAAACGCAGGGGCGGGCATATGGGGTAGAGTTCATGGCAAAAAAACCACTTGGCAAGCTCAACGGTTGGGTTGCATATACATATTCAAGGACTATGCTCAGGGAGAGCGGAAATAAAGAAGTATACAGCATCAACGAAGGAAACTGGTATTCTGCTTCCTATGACAAACCGCATGATCTCAAGGTTATTGCCAACTATAAATTTACACAGAGATTCAGCATCTCAGTAAACGTCGACTATGCTACCGGTCGCCCGGTTACTATTCCTGTAAATAAATATCACTACGGGGGAGGCTTCCGTCTTTACTATTCACAAAGAAACGAATACAGAATCCCGGACTACTTCCGTATGGACTTTGCAATAAATATTGAACCGAGCCATAATCTTACTCTCTGGACTCACAGTACAATTACCATTGGAGTATATAATATTACAGGCAGGCAAAATGCATTTTCTGTATATTATACAACAAATCAGGGGAATAAAATTCAAGGCTACCAGCTTTCAATATTTGGAGCACCTATTCCTTACATAAACTACAATATTAAATTCTGACATATAACATGAAGGCAAAATCATTAAATATATTTTTTGTTTCAATCGCCCTGCTTATTGCCGGTTGTATAAAGCCTTTTACTCCTTCCGGTCTGGATTCTATGGAAAGTCTTATTGTTATTGAAGGCGACATTATGCAGAATGATACAACAAGAATAACAATAAGCCGTTCTCTGGGGGTGAATGAAGAGGGTGGAGTTGATTACATCAGTACTTCAACGGTTTGGGTAGAGAGTGAAAAGGGCACAAAATATAATGCTGTTTCCGCAGTAAGGCGGAACAAGCCCATATTTCTGATTAACACAATTGGTATCGATCCGGCGTTAAAATATAAGCTATGCATTAAAATCCAGAGCAAATTATATGAGTCAGAACTTATCCCTGTACTTGTTTCTCCGCCTATTGATTCCATCGGCTACACAAAAGATACAGAAAAAATGAGTGCCACTTTCTATGTGAATACCCATGACCCTGATAACAAAACAACTTATTACAGGTGGTTTTTCAATGAAAACTGGGAAATTCAGTCTCAATTCCAATCTCTTTTTGAATATCAGCCGGCAACAAAAACAGTGATTTCAATTCCATTTGAAAAAAACCGCTATTACTGCTGGTCTTCAGGTACTTCTTCTTCTGTTTTGATTGCCAGCACTTCCGGCCTTTCTGCGGATATTGTATATCAAAAGCCTCTGGTTTCAATGGGCTCATCTGACCGAAGAATAAGTGCTCTTTACTCAATGGAACTGTTTCAGATGGCTATCTCGGAAGAGGCATACAAATACTGGGATAACATTCAAAAAAATTCGGATCAGGTTGGAGGGATTTTCAGCCCGCAGCCAAGTGAAATAAAGGGAAATATCAAATGTATAAGTAATCCGTCTGAAAAGGTTATTGGATATATTAGTGCAGCAAAAGCGGCAAAAAAGAGAATTTTTGTAAACGGGAAAGAGATAGGTATATACCAGTATCCTACAAATTGCGAAGTCGTTTTTATTAATAAGGACAATCCTCTTCCAATAGCTTCCATGTGGGATAAAGGACTGGATGTAACCAGCTATACCGGAGATCCTCCATTTGGAGACAGCTATTGGGTATCAAAGCGTTGCGTAGATTGCCGCACTTATGGGACAAAATCCAAACCATCATTCTGGCCTAATGATCATATATAAAAGAATAGCTATGAGAAGAAAATTATTATCCGGAATAATTCTTACATTTCTTATTACGACAATGCTGGCGCAGGGTGTACGTACTGTTCCGGGCAGAGTTGTTGAGAGGGTGCACATTGCAACAGACAGGGATGCCTATGTTGCCGGTGAACCCGTCTGGATATCGCTCTATTGTTTTGATATTTCAAAGGGGCAGGGAAAACTGTCAACATTTAGCAGTGTTGCGTATATTGAACTTCAAAATGTCCAGGGGACAGTAATAACTGATAAAATTGCTGTCAATAACGGCAGGGGAGCCGGCAGGATAGAACTCCCGCCTGTACTTGCTACCGGAAACTACAGAATTATAGCCTACACAGGACAAATGCTAAACGAAGTAAGTCCCGCTTTCTCGCAAAAACTAATTTCGGTATATAACACTTTAACATCGGAAAGAGTACCGGGCAATGTGGTGGTTGGTAAAAAAGATTCCACATTAAGAGGGGAATTTGAGAAAAAAACCTCTTTTGACGGTGTGGCTAAAGGTTTGGATGTGAGGATTTATGGAAACAATACTGTTATCCCTTCAAAATCAAAAATTCCGATATTAATTACTAATAATGGATCATCTGACATTGATGTACATATATCTATAGTCAGAAATGATTCACTGCCGGCACCTGCCGGAACAGGTCTTTTGGCATTTCTTAAAGGCCTTGATTATAATCCCGGAAGTTTCAGTTTTGCCAATGGACCTACAGCTGATTATGAGGGAGAGGTAATTAAGGTAAAAGTCACACCTGAAAAAAAGGAACCGCTCACAGACAAAGTCATCTGTCTTTCGGCAGCAGGCGGGCTTTCGGATATTTATACAACACTTATTGACAGTAACGGAAGAGCCACTTTCTTTACAAATTCAGTCTTTGGTGACCGGGAACTTATTCTTGATGTTCCTGAAGCTGACACAAATATTACTCTTACCTATGACATGACAGACCATTTCGTAAAACCATCGCCTGGACCTTTGCCTCAGCTTGTATTGCAGCGGAACATAGGGGAAACATTAAGGAGAAGGAGTCAGGAAATGCAGGTATGGAGAAGATTTGTTGCAGACACATTATTCGAAAAAATTAAACTTAAAAAGGACCCTCTTTTAACGCTTAATTACAAAGTTTACAAACTCGATGATTATACCCGGTTTCCTGTAATGAAAGAGGTTGTTTCCGAGTATATTTCCGAGCTGCGTTTCAGGAAAGTTGGGGAAAAAACCTATTTGCAAATGATTTTAAGCGACCAGCTCAGTAATGTGAGTATATCTAAATATAATACACTTGTGCTTCTGGATGGCATACCTGTGTTTGACCATTCAAAGATACTCAACTATGACCCGCTTAAAGTCAGGAGCATCACGGTTTATAACGGAGAATTCCTGATAGGCTATCTGAGTTTTAACGGCATTGCCTCTTTTGAAACATACAAGAGGGATTATTCCGGACTTAAATTCAACAGAAATACAAGAATTCTGGATTTTAAAGGAGTACAGTTCCCTTCCAGATTCATTGGCAAAGAGGTGCGGGACGGAGAAAAAATTCCGGATATGAGAAGCGTCATCTACTGGGATCCTCAGGTTTCAATAAGAAAAGGAGAGAGTATGGATCTGTCATTAATTACTCCCAACTATGAAGGGAAATTTATAATTACAATTGAAGGAATAGATTCGGATGGAAGGGGTGTCATATATAAAAAAGAGTTTAGTGTAAGGTAGTTTTATTAACCATTTGCAATATGTCAGTAAAGAGATCAGGAGTAAAAGCATTATTGTTAACATTGTTAATCGTTTCTTTTGGAACAGCTTATTCTCAGGAAAACAGCTTTCTTCGGAAAATGAAATTTGACGGAAGCTTAAAAACAAAATATGAATACGCTTTAGAGACGGGTATGTCACGGTTTTCTGTAAGGAATTCAAGACTGGGCCTTTCCGGCGATATGAATTC
>JAGDMC010000007.1 GCA_017860395.1 Bacteroidota bacterium
ATCAATTTTGTAAATATCGCCGGGAGAGATAGCCTCAACAGGGCACTCATCGATACAAGTTCCGCAAGCGGTGCAATCTTCAGAAATTTTGTAAGCCATTATATAAAGTTTTAAAATTGGTTTGTTAACTGCAAAGGTATAAAATAGGTTGGAATGAACAAATACAAATGTATCTTTGTATTATCTAATCAACAATAAAAACGAGATAATATGAGAAGCATGCTGCCAATCAAGTCTCTGATTCTGTTTGCCATAATCATTTCGGGTTCGATAGTAAGAGGTCAGAATTCCGGCAATGGAATCATCGAATTTAACAAAATGATTCACGACTTCGGAGACATTAGTTTAAGCTCTGGAAAACAAAGCTATACATTCACATTCAAAAACATAGGGAAACAACCCATCCTAATCAATACAGTTATTTCGTCATGTGGCTGTACAACTCCTGTCTGGACAAAAAATCCGGTCAAACCCGGAGAAAAAGGTAAAATTGATGTTACTTTTCTTAACGACCAGGGGCCCTATCCTTTTGACAAATCCCTCACGGTTTATGTAAGCGGAATGAACAGGCCGGTAATACTTAGAATCAAAGGAGTGGTACATGAGAAACCAAAGTCTCTGAATCAGCTTTTTCCAAAAAAAATAGGCAAATTATCCTTTAGAACCAACTTTATAGATATCGGTCTCATCGCACAGGGAGAATCCCGCAACGATGTTATGGAGATAGCAAATACATCAGGAGTTTCTCTGGCAATAGGGTTTTACAACTTATCTCCAGGGCTTTATATTACTTCGGTTCCGGCAGTTATTGCTCCGGGGAAAAAGGGAGAATTGCAGATAACTGTAAATACAAAAGGGACAAAGAACTGGGGGACGACACAATATAGTGCAGGATTAATAGTCAACAACAGTAAGGTAACAGGGGAAAAAATCATTGTCCAGTCCAGAATCCTGGATAATTTTTCTGACCTCTCTGCCGAAGACAGGAGCCAGTCTGCCTTGCCTATGGCAAATAACAGTGCATTAAATTTTGGAGTTGTTAAAAGCGGTGAGGTAATTTCCCGCACTTTTGAGGTAAAGAACCTTGGTCAGAGAGATTTGGTCATTTACAAAGCCGAGTTTAACGAAAAAGGGGCAACTGCAAATTTTAATTCACCCGTAAAACCGGGACAAACCTGCAAGATTGATGTTTCAATTGACACCAAAGGACTTGAAGGAGACAAGACATTTCAGGTTACCCTCATAACTAACTCGCCATCGAGACCGGTAGTAAACCTGCTGGTGGCAGGCAATATTACAAAATAGAGAGAATGATGCACGAGAAAAATCACAATAGCGCACTTATTGTTAACGAAGGAATAGAACAGCCGCCTGTTGTCAACCCATATATCCAGAACTTTTATAAAAAGCACAAAGCCAGAATTTTTTCTGCGGATGAATATATAGAAGGAATTCTTGCAGGAAATACTTCAATACTAAGCCAGGCAATTACTCTCGTAGAGAGCAACAGGCACGATCACAGGATTCTTTCCCAAACGATTATTGAAGCTTGCCAGCCACATTGTGTAAAATCAATGAGAATAGGCATTACCGGCGTTCCCGGAGCCGGGAAAAGCACTTTTATTGAAGCTTTTGGAGGCCTTATTACCGGAAGCGGGCACAAGCTTGCCGTGCTTGCAATTGACCCGAGCAGCGAGAAAAGCAAAGGGAGTATCCTTGGAGACAAAACACGTATGGAGACACTCTGCTCCGATCCAAAAGCATTCATCCGCCCCAGCCCTACCGGCGGTTCTCTCGGCGGTGTTGCCAGAAAGACAAGAGAGAGTATAGTATTATGCGAAGCTGCAGGTTTTGATGTTATTTTCATTGAAACCGTTGGCGTTGGTCAGTCGGAAACAACAGTACACTCAATGAGCGATTTTTTCCTTTTGCTTATGCTGGCTGGTGCAGGGGACGAACTTCAGGGCATAAAGAGAGGAATAATGGAGATGTCCGACCTGATTGCAATTACTAAAGCAGACGGAAGCAATGTTGAGAAAGCAACACTGGCAAAAGCGCTCTATTCTAATGCTCTTCATCTGTTCCCTCCAACAGAATCGTCATGGGTTCCTACCGCAATGACCTCTTCTGCTGTTACAAAAACCGGGCTGACTGAAATTCTTGAAAAGATTCTTGAATATTTCCGCCTTACAGAAGCAAACGGGTATTACCTTCACAAAAGGAGAGAGCAATCCAGATACTGGATGTATGAAACAATTAATGAAGGGTTGAAAAATAGATTTTTTGAAGACACTCATATACAGGGACAACTAAAAAAATATGAAGAGATGGTTATGAATGGAGAAATTGGCTCATTCACAGCGGCTTCCGAACTTCTGAAAATTTACAACAGCAAATGAATATACTCATAGATGCATTAAAAAACAGCATCCTCATTACCGGATTGGTAATGATTATGATGTTGCTTATCGAATATATAAATATCCATTCGCACGGAGCGACTTTCAAAAAACTTAAGAAATCCCCCGTAAAACAGGTGATACTGGCAGCACTGCTTGGTCTTGTACCGGGATGTGTGGGAGGTTTCGCAGTTGTTTCCCTTTATACTCATAATCTTCTTAGTTTCGGATCACTGGTAGCAATGATGATAGCATCTTCGGGCGATGAGGCGTTTCTTCTCATGGCCATGATTCCTAAAACAGCAATCATTCTTTTTGTTGTGTTGTTTGTTATCGGGATTGCAGCAGGTATCTTGGTTGATAAAATTTACAAAGGAGGAAAAAGACCTTTTTCCCCTGAACATTATCAGCTTCATGAAGAATGCTGCGAAGAGCGAAAAACTCAGGAAGAGACTCACACTCATACTCAAGCCCATAATCATACTGTATTCGGAACTGAAAACGGAAAGACACCGCGTAAATGGTCAAAAGAGAGGCTGTCAATAATGGCAGGTATTGCAATATTTATTGTTGCAGTTGTTTTTGGCCTTCTTGAACATGAACATTCTGCAGAAAATTCACTGGCCCATGAAAGCCACGGTACAGAAATATCAATGATACCAAATGATGGTCACGCAGGTGAAATTCATTCTGCAGAAGGGTTAAATGCAAAATTTGACATTTTCAGCGAAAGATGGATAAATCTCATTTTTGCCGGAGTTAGTCTCATAACCCTTATCCTCACAGCCAGGGCCAATGAACACTTTATTAAGGAGCACCTGTGGAACCATGTTATCCGAAAACACTTCAAGTCAATTTTTTTGTGGACATCCGGAGCTTTGCTCGTTATTCACTTTGGAATACAATTTTTGGATATTGAAAGCTGGGTAAAGGAGAATGTAATGTGGATGATTTTACTTGCCGTTTTAATAGGATTCATACCTGAATCCGGCCCACATATGATTTTTATTACTCTTTTTATCGGGGGGTTTGTACCATTTTCCGTGCTTCTGGCCAGTTCCATTGCTCAGGACGGACATACGGCACTTCCACTTCTTGCAGAGAGCAAAAAGAGTTTTTTTCTTGCAAAGGCAATTAATATTGTATTGGGATTAGTTATAGGAATTGGGGTTCATCTGGCGGGATTTTAAAACCCCGCCGGATTTATCCGCTTATTCTCCGTTCATCGAGATGAGAAACTCGTAGTTACTGTCTGTTCTCAACAATCTTGTTTTCATAAAGTCCATCGCCTCAACAGAATTCATATCTGCAAGGTAATTTCTCAATATCCATATCCTGTTAAGTGTTTCCTTATCGAACAGAAGGTCATCCCTTCTTGTGCTGCTCACTGTAACGTCAACTGCAGGGAATATACGTTTATTCGACAATTTTCTGTCCAGTTGAAGCTCCATGTTGCCTGTACCTTTGAACTCCTCAAATATCACCTCGTCCATTTTTGAGCCGGTATCTGTAAGTGCGGTGGCAATAATTGTAAGTGAACCGCCATTTTCAATATTTCTCGCAGCTCCAAAGAAACGTTTTGGTTTGTGTAGTGCATTGGCATCAACACCACCGCTCAACACCTTGCCGGATGCCGGCTGAACAGTATTGAAAGCTCTTGCAAGGCGGGTAATGGAGTCAAGCAGAATTACAACATCATGACCGCACTCTACCAGTCTCTTGGCCTTTTCCAGAACTATGTTTGCAATTTTTACGTGTCTCTCTGCAGGTTCGTCAAATGTAGAGGCAATAACCTCTGCCTTAACGCTCCTCTGCATGTCTGTAACCTCTTCCGGACGCTCGTCAATAAGAAGGACAATCATGTAGACTTCCGGATGGTTGTCGGCTATTGCATTTGCAATATCCTTGAGAAGTACCGTCTTACCTGTCTTTGGCTGAGCAACTATAAGCCCGCGCTGACCTTTTCCGATTGGAGCGAACATATCCACAATTCTTGTGGAAAGGTTGTTGTGTCCATTGGATGTAATATTGAATTTTTCTTCCGGGAACAAAGGGGTAAGAAAGTCAAAAGGAACTCTGTCGCGAATAAATTCAGGACTTCTTCCGTTTATCTGTTTTACTTTCACAAGCGGGAAATATTTATCGCCCTCTCTTGGAGGCTTAATCTCACCCACAAGAGTGTCGCCGGTTTTTAGCCCGTACAGTTTTATCTGAGACTGCGAAATGTATATATCGTCCGGTGAATTAAGATAGTTGTAGTCCGATGATCTCAGGAATCCGTAACCGTCAGGCATTATTTCAAGTACTCCGGTTGCTTCCACTTCTCCCTCAAACTCAATTTTTGGTCTTGACTGAGCCTCTTTTAATCTCTTTTCCCTGACTTCTGTGTTAGGAACGTTATCCTGAACTGTTTCTATGCTTTCCGACTGTTCAAATTGGATTTCATCCTGTTCAATAACTTTCTCTGCTATTCTGTTTTCATCGGGTCTGTTGAATTTCTGAATAGGTTTTGATAACTGAGGATGATTTGGATTTGGATTCGGGTTGGAATTTGTATTGGACCCCTGGACCTGACTCGGATTTTGGTTTTGGTTTTGGTTTTGGTTCTGACCCTGATTTTTGTTCGGATTGGGATTTGGATTCTGATTCTGATTCGGATTCGGATTTGGATTTGAGTTCAGGTTGTGTTGTGGTCTCTGTTTGTTATTGTTTTGATTTCTTACAAACTCATTTACCGTTTTAGGCTGTCTGTTTTCCTGTTTTAACTCTCTTGTGACAGCTACAATTGCAGCAACCTCCTCTTCAACTATTTTGCTGTTGTTGTCTACAACGGATTTTTCTGTTTCGGCAGGATTATTGTCTTCCTTTGTTTCTATTCTTGTTCTTTTCCTGGCCGGACGTCCCCTCTTTTTGGCCGGAGCCGAAGATTCCGAAGTAATTGGATTTTGTTCTGAGGTTTTAATTATTGCTATTGGCTTTTCCTCTGTATTTTTCTCGGGTTTTATTTCTGAAACCGGTCTTTGTACTTGTTTCTCCTCCCGGGTCTTCTCCTCTTTCTTTATCTCAACCCTTTTTTTAGGAAGTTTTGGTGCTATCGGTTTTGTGTTGCGTATTTGATTTGCAGCATCCTGTGATTTGCTCCCCACCTGGGCCTGCTCATCCAGAATTGCGTAAATGAGATCCATTCTGGAGAGGTTTTTAAATTTGCTTATATTAAGCTCCTGGGCAATTGCAAACAAGTCATCCTGACTTTTATTGCTTAAATTTATTATGTCGTACATCGAAATGATTTGGGAAAGTATTGATTTATCTGAAACGTAAATCGTATGAATTCCTCACAAAGATAATTAAAATCCGATACCTGAACAAAAAAAGTGGAGCAGCCCCCACTTTTTTTCTATCTCACAGCCACTACATCTATCTCAATAAGACTCCCTTTTGGCAATCCAGCTACTGCAAATGCCACTCTTGCGGGATAAGGTTCTTTGTAGAAAGTTGCGTATATCTCATTCATTACTGCGAAGTCTTTCATATCAGTAAGGTAAACGGTAGTTTTTACCACATTTTCAAATCCGTATCCTGCTTCCTCAAGAATATATCCAATGTTTTTTAAAACCTGAATGCATTGTTCTTTAATTCCGCCGGGTACAAATTCTCCTGTATTCACATCTATTGGCAATTGTCCGGAAACGTACAGAAATCCGCTCGCTTCAATAGCCTGATTGTATGGTCCTACTGCTTTAGGAGCTTTGGGGCTCGAAATTACTCTTTTGCTCATGATTGTATTTTTTATTAATTAATTTTTCCAGTTATCCCAATAACTTGAGCCCTTCTTGAACTTAAGCAAATCGGCTAATGCAGATGCTTTGGCATTTATTCTGAAACTCCAGCTTTGCCATTGTCCTGTTGGTACCCATGATACCGAAATCTGGAAACAATGAAGATCGTAAGTTGCACTCAGTTGTGTTGTTGAAAGTGCAAATTTTGTTAAATCAAGTCCTGTATTAACGTTAACGTTTAAAGTCTTTGTAATTCTTACCTGAGCAGAAACGCCGAGTGTCTGCATATGGGTGTTGAGAGTATGAAGTTCTTCGTTTGAATAACTGTAACTTCGTCCATAGGAGTAGTTATAGTTCAGATTAACGGACCAAGGGATTGAAGGATCCAGATAATAGACCCATCCCCCGGGAATGTATTCTCCTGTAATAGGGTGATAGTAAACTCTTGTATAATCATGCTGTTCCTGTTTAACGCCTCCAAACTCACCCTCTTTGAGTTCGGGTACCGAACCCTGCCTTGTATTATCTCCTCTTTTATTGTTAGAAGTGCTGCTTTCCCCGCTCAGCCTTCTCTCACCTTTACCGGAGAACTGGTAAGAGAGTGTTGCACTAGCATTTTCCAGCCTGGCCAGCTTAAACCCGCCTTCCTTAACTATATTGAACTGATTAATTAACCTTCCTTTACCGTCTACTGCATAAGGGTTAAAATTTGCATTGGCGCTAAATGCAAGAGACCCGAATATAGTAGTGTTCATATTCATCATTATGTTGGAGAGCTTTAGAGAGTCTGCAAGGAAGTTATATGAACCTCCAATTGATAAATTGTCTATCAGTTTTATTTTTTTCAGACCGGTTCCTGTTGTATCCGATTTATCCCTGACTTTTGCTTCAATGTTGTTTCCCAGAGAGAAACTCAGTCCGGCACTTTTGCCTCTTGACGGAGGTGAGTACAACAGTCCGTCGTACCTGTTATAATCAAGAGACTGCTGAATCCCGTTGACATCTACATAGGAGAGTGTCCTGTATCCGTTTGCAGGCGTTCCAAGTTCCGGACGATAGCTAAAAGATAGTGAAGGTGTCATCATGTGCCTTATCACATTAAGCGCACCTTTATTTCCGAAATCAAATGTACCGAATAGCCTTGTACTTAAAGAAACCGATGCAGAAAAATCCTGTGTAACTCCAAAATGGCTGAACATATTGGAAATACTGCTCTCAACCTGATTTGTCACTGAGTTGTACTGTCTTTCATTAGTCTGGAAAAACCATGTCATACCATAGCTTATTCCGGGAGAGAAGTTCAGATAGCGGAGCAATGTAAATGTAGGAAGGCCTATCGCGAAGTTATGTCTCATTCCGCTTCGGAACTTTGACAGAAAATCCGGTTTTCCAAAATCCTTAGCTTTAAAATTGACTTTATTGTCAAAAGTAGTGTTGTAGCTAATTGAAAAGGACTCATAAAACTTCTCCTTCCCTACTCTTTCAATCCTTTTGAACGGATAAATCCTGTTCATTGTAAAAGTAAAGTTAGGAACAGTGAGGGCATAGGAACTGTCCAGCGAACTCTGGCTGTGAAGTAAATTCACTGAATAGCTGAACGGACTGTCGGAAATTGTCTTAGAAAATGAGATGGAAGAAGAGACCTGATTTTGCAGGCTTTGCTGAATATCTTCAGAATTGAACCGGTTATTAAGAGGAGTCGAAAAGTTTACTGAGGCTCTGAATGATGCTCCGGGCATGGATTTTGGGTCCTGAGAGTGGCTCCACCTAACGGAGAAGTCTTTTGACTGGAAAAAGTCTGTACTTCCTCTCTCTCCTGTCTGGTTGTTTGAATAGTTTACTCCAAAATCTCCGTTAAACTTGTATCTTTTCCTGTATCTGGCAGTGAGCATTGCGTTCCAGGAACCAAGCGAATATATGTCACCTGTGACTGAAACGTCAAAATATTCTCCAAGTACAAAATAATATCCGAGTCCCTTTAATCCAAATCCTCTGGCAGCCTCTTCCTGAACAGACGGAATAAGCAGACCACCGGCTCTCTCCGGCTTCTCTGGAACAAATCCGAATGGTAGCGCAAATGGAAGCGGTACATCTTCAACTACAAGGTAGGCCGGGCCAAAAACCGTCACTTTGTGCGGCTGGGTAACAACTCTGGCTTTTGTCATCCTGAGAAAAAAATGGGGGTGATCAAGATCACAGGTTGTATATTTACCTTTAGATATATTAATTGAGTTGTCTGCCATTTTCTTAATATTGGTGCCATGCATAAACCCTTCGGATTCCTGCGTTATCATATTGGTAATCCTGGCCTTTCTGGATTCAAAATTGTAAAAAACGCTTTCCATGGTATAGGTTTGCGAACCTTCTTTCAATACCGGTCTTCCCCTGAGCACGCCGCTTGTATCCTTTAACCCCGTTGCAAAAACTGTTTTGGTGTCAAGGTTGTATTCCATATAATCGGCCTTGAGTTCAATATCCTGATATCTTACAGAAACATCTCCATAATAAAAGATCCTTTTTTTACCATTTGAAAAATCTTCAATAATAGAGTCTCTTGCTGTTGAAAAAGCAGGATTTTCGAGCGAACCGCTCTTCTTGGAAGTATCAGCCGCACTTCTTAAGGAAAGAGTGTCTTTATTTAGTTTCAAAGTATCCTGCTCCACCTGCATGGCAGAAAGATCACATGAGAATACCAGTGTGAAAACCGAGATCAGCAGAATGTAGAGGAATCTTTGCAAGGTATAATGGTTTATCTTATAAAAACAAAATAATTGCTATTTTTGCAAAGCGCAAAATTAATCATAAATAACAACAAAAAATGCCCTATAGAATACTTTTGATGTTTTTTTGTATGCTTTATACAATACATGGCATTGCACAAAACGATTCATATGTTAGTATTCGCAAGGTTGTAATTGATGCCGGACATGGCGGGAAAGACCCGGGAGCCGTCAGCATTAACAGGAAAACGCAGGAAAAAAACATAACTCTCACAGTTGCTCTTAAATTGGGAGATTTAATTAAAAAAAACTTCCCTGATATTAAGGTAATTTATACAAGGAGTACCGATGTATTTATCCCGCTTAACCAGCGCACCGATATTGCAAACAAAAATCGTGCAGATCTCTTTATCTCGGTACACGTTAACTCTGCTAAAGCCCGGTCGGCAGCAGGCACAGAAACGTTTGTTATGGGGATGGACAAAAGCAGCTCCAATCTTGAAGTATCAAAACTGGAGAATAGCGTAGTTGTTTTGGAGGGAGACGATTTCAGTTCGAAATACGAAGGATTCGACCCAAATGTTCCTGAATCGTACATTATTTTTTCTCTTTTACAGAATTCTCACCTCGAGCACAGCCTCTCTTTTGCATCGCTTGTTCAGAGAAACCTGTCAAAGGGACCTATAATTATTAACAGAGGCATAAAACAGGCAGGACTTCTTGTTTTATGGAGGACAACAATGCCTGCAGTACTGGTAGAACTTGGTTTCATTTCGAACAACAGTGACCTTGGCATTCTTGTGCAGGAAGAAAATCAGGATAGATTTGCCGGGGCAATATTCGATGCTTTTACAGAGTACAAAGACATTTACGAAAAGGGGAACTCACAGTTCTCTATGATTGCTTCGCGGGAACATAATGACAGTAATGTAATCCCAATAGCCGCAGAAAAACAGGTGATTCAGGACAAAGACACTACACCTAAAAAAATGGTTGTTCAAAAGGCTCTTGCATCAAAATCAATGTTTCAAAACACTGATATTCAAAAAACAGATGTTCAGAAAACAGAAAATAAAAAACAGTTTTACGCAATACAGATATTGGCTGTAACAAAAATTCTTTCACCCGGGTCTTCCGATTTAAAGGGATTCAGGGATGCAGGATATTCAAAAATGGGGAATTTTTATAAATATTTTACAGGGATGTATGATACTCCAGAAGATGCCTCTGCAGAACTTAAGTTCGTGAAGAAGAACTTCCCTCAGGCATTTATAATAAAAGTAGAAGATGGTATTATTGTACCAATGAATAAATAGATATAGATAAGATGATGAAATTAAAACTTACAAAAGAACAAAAAATAGGTTTATTCGCTTTAGTAACAATGGTTGCTGCATATTTTATGATAAATTTCCTGAAGGGACAGGATTTTTTCAATAAGAATAATACCTATTATGTAATATATGAGAACGTTGAGGGTCTCACTCCTACCGGTCCGGTATATTTTAAAGGTCTAAAGGCCGGCACTGTAGAATCAATTGATTATAAACCGGAAAGAGGTCTCTTTGTTGCAAAATTCAAAATAAAATCGAAATTTCCTATTCCGCGCAACTCTGTTGCAATGATTTACAGTGCGGATCTTCTCGGCAGCAAAGCTGTTAAAATTGTACCCGGGGACGACAAAATAATGTTAAAAGGGAGGGACACTCTTAAATCAGGTATTGAAGCAGGCATGGTAGATAAACTTATAGGAGAATTCCTGCCGTTGAAAGATAGTGCCCAGATGCTCATTTCTTCTCTTAACAAAACATTTGTAAATGTAAATGAAGTTCTTGACAGTAATGCCAAGAAAAACATTGCACAGACCCTTGCCAACCTGAATAAGACGATCCGAAATGCAGAGGCCATAACCCGCAATCTCGATCTTAACGGGCCTGAAATTACGTCAACTCTCGAAAACCTGAAAGCCCTCTCTGCAAAACTGAATGAGGCGGCTTCTCCTCTGAGCAAGACTGTAAATAATCTCGCACAACTCACAGATACACTTAAAGAGGCAAATCTTGCAGCAACGGTTCAATCTCTGAGGTCCCTTTTAAACGAAATGCAAAATCCAAACGGAACAATCGGCAAACTTCTAACCACCGATTCTTTGCATAATTCAATAAATTCGCTTGTAACAGACCTGGATAATTTAATAGAAAGTATTAATAAAAATCCAAAAAAATACATAAAGATTAGTGTATTTTAAATCAACTAGTTACAAAGACGAAAAAAATTGAAAAATTTTTTCTAAAAATATTTTTTATTGATAGACAGTCACTTGAATAATTATTGAATTTTACAAGTGAAAATAGATTTTTTTTTACAGAATTTATCCCCAATTTTGTAAGGAATCTAAACTATAAATCTTAAACATGCCTGATCAGAAACATAATCTTGTATGGAATAATTGTCTCCAGATTATACAGGACATCATTCCTCCAAGTAGTTTTAAAACATGGTTCGATCCAATAAAGGCGGTCAAATTCTATAACTCAGTTTTAACAATTGAGGTTCCTTCCCATTTCTTTCGTGAGTACCTCGAGGAGCATTTTATTGATCTCATCGGGAAAACACTCAGGAGGGTCATCGGACAAGAGGCAAAGCTCGAGTACAACGTGAGGGTGGTCTCAAATGAAGAGACAGTTACCCTCCCTCAGCAAAATTCTCAGGAACTGACAAACAGATCGGTTCCGTTCCCAAACCAGAATGGAAACTTTGCAAATCCATTTGTTATACCTGGGCTTCAACAAAGGCAAATAGACCCGCAGTTGAATCCGAACTACAATTTCAACAACTTTATCGAGGGAGAGTGCAACAGGCTGGCCAGAGCTGCCGGTCTTAATATTGCTATGAATCCCGGAAAAAACACATTCAACCCGCTGTTTCTTTATGGAGGATCGGGCTTGGGAAAAACTCACCTTGCTCAGGCAATCGGTATAGACATCAAGGAAAAATATCCTGAAAAAATTGTTTTATATGTAAGTGCCAACAGATTCCAGACTCAATTTATGGATGCGGCCAATGTTAAAAACAAACTGACGGATTTTCTCCACTTCTATCAGATGATAGATGTACTAATAATTGACGATGTTCACGAATTTGCCGGGAAACCCGGTACGCAGAATGCTTTTTTCCATATTTTCAGCCATCTGCATAATATTGGCAAGCAACTTATCTTAACTTCAGACAAAGCTCCTTCGGAGATGATTGATCTCGAACAGAGACTTCTCTCCCGCTTTAAATGGGGGCTCGTAGCCGAGCTTATACCTCCTGATTTTGAAACAAGAGTTTCCATATTAAAGGCAAAAAGCTACAATGACGGCATTACGTTACCCGAAGATGTTATAAATTATCTTGCGAACAGCATAACTACAAATGTCCGCGAAATAGAGGGAACTCTCATCTCTCTTCTTGCGCAGTCTACTCTTACACACAGAAAGATTACCCTCGAGCTTGCAGAAACTCTCACCGAGAGATTTGTAAGTAAAAACAAAATTGAAATCTCTGTAGGCAAGATTCAAAAAATAGTATGTGACTATTTCAAGATAAGTTCAGAATCGTTTCTTTCACAATCAAGAAAAAGAGAATTCGTTCAGGCAAGGCAAATTGCAATGTATCTGAGCCGAAATCTTACAAATAATTCGCTTGCATCAATTGGAGCACAAATTGGCGGCAGGGACCACGCAACGGTTCTGCATGCATACAATACTGTCAAGGACCTGATAGACACAAACAGATCTTTCCGCAAGTATGTGAGTGATATTGAAAAACAACTCAAATCTTAATGGACGCTACAAAAGTTTTTTCATTCTTTGGAGATATTTATAAAATTCCCAGAGAGTCCGGACACGAAGAGAAAATAATCGCTTACCTGCAAAAATTCGCAAAGGACCGCAATTTAAACTGCATGACAGACAATGCAGGCAATGTACTCATAACAAAACCGGCTACGGCAGGAATGGAAGGAGCGCCAACTGTGATTCTTCAGAGCCATTCCGACATGGTATGTGAAAAGAACAGCGATAGCAATCATGATTTTGAGAAGGACCCTATTAAGGTTACTGAAGAGAATGGCTGGCTCATCGCAAAAGAGACAACTCTTGGAGCCGATTGCGGAATTGGAATTGCTGCAGAGCTTGCGATTCTTGATTCGGATAACATAATCCACGGGCCTATCGAGGCATTGTTCACAACAGAAGAAGAGACAGGACTTACCGGAGCAAAATCATTAGCTCCCGGATTTCTTAAGGGAGACATCCTTATTAACCTGGATTCGGAAGACGAAGGAGAACTATTTATCGGCTGTGCAGGAGGTATTGATACAACAGGAAGGTTTTTATATACTCCTAAAAGCACCCCTAAAGATACCAAATGCGTTAAATTTGGTTTTTACGGAGCTACCGGCGGTCATAGTGGAGACGATATCGAAAAGAACAGAGCTAATGCAAATCAGCTTCTGCTCCGTTTCCTTTTCAATATTTACGGAAAATTTGATGTGGCACTTTGTCACATAGACGGAGGAAATAAGAGAAATGCCATTGCAAGGGAGGCTTATGCTGTTCTTGCAGTAAACCCCGGCCAGCTTTCAGACATCACTGCGGTATTTGAAAGAATCTCCGCTGAAGCAAAAATTGAATCTCTCATAACCGATCCAGGACTTTACACAAAAACCGAAATCGCTCCAGCAACAGAGTATTGCGTTGATAATGAAACTTTCGGGAAAATAGTCTATGGATTGTACGGATTGCCTCACGGTGTACTGGCAATGAGTCAGGAGATTCCCGGATTTGTTGAGACTTCAACAAATCTTGCATCAATCAAAATGGCCGAGAAAGGTGTCGTAACCGTTTGCACAAGCCAGAGAAGTTCTATAAACAGTGCAAAATTGAATGCAGCAGGCAGGATTGAAGCTATTTTGCGCCTTGCCGGTGCAGAAGTGGAACACGAAACAGATTATCCCGGCTGGCAGCCAAAATTAGACTCCAGAATAATGAGGGAAAGCGTTGAGTCCTATAAAAAGCTTTTTGGCAAAGAACCAATAGTTAGAGCAATTCATGCTGGTCTGGAATGTGGAATTCTTATAGACAAATTTCCAAAACTTGACATTATTTCTTTTGGTCCCACAATAAAAGGCGCACATGCTCCAGGAGAAAAACTTGAGATTGCCACTGTGGACAAATTCTGGAAATTGTTACTTGACGTATTACAAAAACTAAAATAACAGGATCATGGGTGTATTAGTTGCCCCTTCGATGTTATCTGCCGATTTTGGAAAACTTGATGAACAGGTCGACCTCATTAATAAAAGTGATGCCGATCTGTTTCACCTTGATATAATGGATGGCCTTTTTGTTCCAAACATCTCCTATGGGTTTCCTCTTGTTAAAGCCATTGCCAAAAACGCAAAAAAACCTCTTGACGCCCACCTGATGATTGTTGATCCGGACAGGTATCTGGAGGAATTTGCCAAAACTGGTGTTGAATATCTTAGTGTACATTGGGAAGCATGTAATCATCTGCACCGCTCCCTTCAGAAAATCCGTTCTCTTGGAATGAAGGCCGGAGTAGCACTCAATCCTCACACTCCTGTTCACATGCTTTACGAAATCCTGTCCGAAACAGACTTTGTGCTTATAATGTCTGTAAACCCTGGATTCGGAGGACAGAAATTTATTGAAAACTCCCTGTTAAAAATCAAAAAACTTAAAGAGATTATAATTAAAATCTCTCCTTCCTGCCTTATTGAAGTAGATGGTGGAGTAACTCTTGAAAATGCACCTCAGCTGGTAAAAGCGGGTGCAGATATACTTGTAGCCGGCAACTCCGTATTTGGAGCATCAAGGCCTGCAGAAGTTATTCACAGTCTAAAACAACTATAAACTCAGTTGTTCTAAAGGATATACTTAATCTCCTTGAATGCGTACTCAGAAGTGCTTGAGTCCTCTTTTTCTATCACCAGACAGGCATTAGAGTTTATCCCAACAATACGCCCGCTAAATCTCCTGCCTCCTGGAGTCTCCTCGTAAGTATGAAACTCATCCAGCCTGTACAGGGATTCATGATACTGATGAGATATCTTTTCTGACAAATTGCCCGATCCGAAAGACCTATAGGAATAATAAATATCGTAAATTGAAGACACCAGGCTTTCAAGTTCGGTTTTGAGATCCTTTTCCACTCCTGTAATTATTTTTACAGAAGTTGGGTTTGGCGCATCTGACTCAAAAATTTCCTGATTTACATTAAGTCCGATTCCTGCAATTGAGGCTGACAAATTGGCACCTTCAATAAAGTTTTCGATGAGTATGCCGCATATTTTTTTATCACCAATATATATATCATTTGGCCATTTTATTTTAGCTTCAATCGCAAGTTTTTTAAGATATGAAGCAACTCCCAGGGCAACAATCTGAGATATAATAAACTGATTTTCTGCCCTTATGGCATCCGGCTTAAGAATGATTGAGAATGTAAGATTTTTACCGGGAGAACTCTCCCAACTCGTTCCTTTTTGGCCTCTGCCTGATGTCTGATACACAGCAGCTAAAACAGTGAAGTCCCCGGCAGTGTCAATTCGCCTAATTGCTTCTTTATTAGTAGAATCGATAGAGTCAAACCAAATAATGTCCATATGCTAGAAAATTATAGTTAAATTGGCCGCAAAATTGCAGTACAGATTTCGAAATTTTATAATTTAAAAAACAACTATTGTGCCAGTAAAGAAAAAAAGTGATATTCCTACGGAGAAGGTAGCTAAAGAGAAAAAGAGCAAAACACCAGTAAAAAAAACTGCTCCTGCAGCAGCTCCTGTTATTGAGGCAGACAAAGATTCCATTGACACCGATATTTTAGAGTTAAATTGTATAGCAGAAGCTATGCAAGATAAAAAGGCACAGCTTGTTATTTCCCTGAATCTAAAAAAGATTGGTACAGCTATTTCCGACTATTTTATTGTATGCAACGCCGACTCAACACCTAATGTTTTGGCAATTGCAGATAATGTAGAGGAGATGATGTACAAAAAATGCAACAGAAAAGTTGTAAGGGCACAGGGCAAGGAGAACGCTTTTTGGATTATACTCGACTACACAAATATTGTAGTTCACATTTTTAAAACAGAGTACCGCCAGTTTTACAGACTTGAGGATCTTTGGGCAGATGCCGACAGAAAAACATATCAAGAATAATTAAATGATGAATACGGAAAACGATACTAACAACAAGAACAATTTCAATAAACAGCTTCAAAAAATAAAACCGCAAAAGTTCAATAACCTGTGGATAATTATGATTATCCTCACAGGTCTTGCTATTATGTGGACTTCATATCAGGGAGGAGAACCGGTTAAAACCGAGTGGTTCAGCGTGAAGGAGAAAATGATTACTGCAGGCGATGTTGAAAAGATTGTTTTTGTGACGAATGAAAATATGGCCGAGGTATATATCAAGAAGGCAAGCCTTCCTAAATATAAGAACCTTTTCGGCGGGAAAGAACCTAAGTTTGGCCCTCATTTCTATTTCATTGTTTCCGGCAACTTCAATCTTGAAGAACAGGTAGATACTGTAATGGCAGGCCTCGACCCTTCAAAAAGATTTGCTGTAGAAACAGAACAAAGAACAAATTACTTTGGCAAGGCAATGGAGTGGCTTCTTTTACCACTTATGCTCATTGGATTGTGGATTTTCTTCTTCCGCAGGATGAATAAGAGTATGGGCGGTGGCGGCTCTCAGGGAGGAGGAATCTTCTCGGTAGGCAAATCGCAGGCAAAATTGTTTGACAAGGAGAACAACGTCAAGATTACTTTCAAAGACGTAGCTGGTCTTGAGGAGGCAAAAGTAGAAGTGATGGAGATTGTTGATTTCCTCAAAAATCCAAAGAAATATACAAATCTGGGTGGTAAAATACCAAAAGGTGCCTTACTTATAGGCCCTCCGGGTACAGGGAAGACCCTTCTTGCAAAAGCCGTAGCCGGAGAAGCAGACGTTCCTTTCTTCTCTATTTCCGGTTCCGATTTTGTTGAAATGTTTGTTGGTGTTGGAGCTTCACGGGTAAGAGATCTTTTCCGTCAGGCTAAGGAAAAGGCTCCATGTATTGTATTTATTGACGAGATTGATGCTGTGGGGAGGGCTAGAGGCAAGAATGCAGGATTCTCATCAAATGACGAACGCGAAAATACATTAAACCAGCTCCTCACAGAGATGGATGGTTTTGGCTCCAATTCCGGAGTAATTATACTGGCTGCAACTAACCGTGCCGATATTCTTGATAAGGCTCTTATGAGGGCCGGGAGATTCGACAGGCAGATTCATGTAGATTTACCGGAACTGAAAGAACGCGTTGAAATATTCAAGGTACACCTTCGCAACCTTAAACTGGTTGAAGGTTTTGAAATTGAATTTCTGGCAAAACAGACTCCGGGTTTCTCGGGTGCAGACATTGCAAATGTATGTAATGAAGCTGCGCTGATAGCAGCCAGAAATAACAAACAGTTTATTGAAAAACAGGACTTTCTTGATGCCGTTGACAGAATAATAGGTGGTCTTGAAAGAAG
>JAGDMC010000067.1 GCA_017860395.1 Bacteroidota bacterium
TTAGTTTCAGGCCAAAGATATAACTTTTTAATAAGAATAGTATATGCTTTTACCACTTTGGACACCTCGCAGACACCGGTCACCCCAGGAGTCATTTGGTATCGATCTGGTATTCAGCACATAAAAAAATCTGACGTTTTGTGTAAATACCAGATTATTAATGTTGTACCAAATGACCCCTGGGGTCGATGGTCCGCTGCTGGTCGCGGCCGGCCAGCGAGGGCCGCAAACAAAAAGAGCAGGATATCATCCTGCTCTCTTTTTGTAGCCCCACCGCGACTCGAACGCGAATCTGAAGTTTAGGAAACTTCCGTTCTATCCCTTGAACTATGAGGCCCTGTTATGGGTTAACTATTGTATGCCCACTTGTAATATATAGATCCCCAGGTAAATCCGGCTCCAAAAGCCGAGAAAATGAGGGTATCTCCTTTCTTGAATTTCTTTTCAAATTCCCAAAGCACCAAAGGTATGGAAGTTCCGGCAGTATTTCCAAATTTTTCGATGTTAATTAGAATTTTTTCTGTGCTTAATCCCATTCTTTTGCCTGTTGCCTCAATAATTCTCATGTTTGCCTGGTGAGGAATGAGGTAGGCGATATCATCGGCCTTGAGACCGTGCTTTTCCATAATCTCTACTGAAACATCTGCCATGCGGCTCACTGCATATTTGAACACAGTCTGGCCGTCCTGATGAATGTAATGTTCGCGTTTGATTATTGTCTCTTCTGTTGGCGGATACAATGACCCTCCTGCTCTCTGATAGAGGTAATGACGTCCGATACCGTCCACATGCAGGATTTGATCCTGAAGGCCCAGCGTTTCATCGGGACAAGGCTCTATGAGCATTGCAACGGCAGCATCTCCAAAAAGCGGGCATGTTGTTCTGTCCTGATAGTCGGTAATTGAGGACATCCTCTCTCCGGTAACCAGAACAATCTTTTTTGCCTGTCTCGAACGAATGAATGATGTAGCAGTGGCAAATGAAAACAGAAAACCGGAACAGCCGGCGTTTATGTCGTATCCCCATGCATTCCTGATTCCCACTTTGTCGCAAATGATGTTTGCAGTAGCCGGGAAAAGCATATCGGGTGTAACAGTTGCGCAAAGCAGCATATCTACATCGTCGGGGTTTGTTTTAGTCTTTTCAAGAAGTCTCTTTACGGCTTCTGCGCCCATGTGGGATGTGCCAAGGCCGTCTTCCTTAAGAATTCTTCTCTCTTTTACTCCAATACGGGTCATAATCCACTCATCGGTAGTATCTACCATGGTAGAAATCTCGTCGTTGGTGAGTATATATTCGGGAAGGAAAGCTTCAATCCCTGTAATTATGGCTCTTTTATTATCCATTTGTAAGTGCTTCCTTAAATTTTTCTGTGAGTTTGTACCGTAAAGCTCTCTCCGCCTGAAGTATCATATTCGATATTGCGGTGGGGCTTGATGCTCCGTGACCTATAATCACAGGAGCAGAAATACCAAGAACCGGAGTTCCGCCGTAGTTCTCATAATTAAATCTCTCAATATGCCGGTTTTCTATTCCCAGCTGCTGCATTAGGTCATACATACCTTCCGCCTGCTTTAAAGCTATATTTCCGGCAAAACCGTCTGTTACCAGAACATCTGCTATATCTCCCGTAAAAAAGTTGTTGGCCTCCATATTGCCCACAAAATTGAAATCAGACGAATCCGACATGAGCTTATATGCTTCTCTTGTAACCATGTTCCCCTTCTCCTCCTCTACTCCGATGTTTAAGAGCGCAACTCTTGGGTTTTCCACACCCATCATCGTACGTGCATATACCGAGCCTAAAATTCCAAACTGGTATAAAACATCGGGCTTGCTGTCTGAGTTAAAACCCACATCGAGAATCAGCATTTTTTTCCCGTTGAGCATTGGTACCTCTGCAGAGATACATGGTCTCATTATTCCTGCGACAGGTCCTAAAGTGTATACAGAACCAGCAAGCATTGCGCCTGTATTGCCGGCACTCGCGAATGCATCTATCTTTCCCTCCTTGAGGAGATTAAAACCAACGACAATGCCTGAGTCTGTTTTTTTCTTGTAGGCTTTCACCGGATGTTCGTCCATGTTAATGGATTCGGAACAGTGTATAATTGTAAAATTACCGGGATCGAAGCCATTTTCACGGCAGATCTCGGTAATCTTATTCTGATCACCTAAAAGGATAATTTTTGTATCGGTCTGAAGTTCGTAAAAGGTTTCTATTGCTCCCAAAACAGTATTTTGAGGAGCATAATCGCCTCCCATGACATCAAGTCCGATCTTCATCAACACTAGGCGCTTGCTTTGTCGATTACAAGACGGCCTCTGTAGAAGCCACATTCAGGACATACTCTATGGTAAAGTACTGCAGATCCGCAATTTGAGCAAGTTCCCAGAGTTGGCAATTCTGCTTTATAGTGAGTTCTGCGTTTTCCTTTGCGTTGTTTTGAAATTCGGTGTTTCGGATGTGCCATTATTATAAATTTTACAGTATTAATTCAATAAATTTTTCAATTTCTCAAATGGAGAATTTGCCTCTTTTTTAACTTTCTTATCCTCTGCCTTTAAAGACTTAAGCTTCTCAATCATCTGCTCGTTGCAGCCTCCTTTCGGATGAACTCTCTGGAGCGGTAGACTCAGACAAACGTAGTCGTAAAAAAACTGCCTCAAATCCAGGTCCGTATCCGTAGGTTCCATAATCATCACCTCGTCGTCCTCTTCTTCCTCTTCGGTTCTTACGAACTTTACTATGAGCCCTGCAGTAGTTTTAACAGGCAACGTCAAGTCTTCAAGACATCTGTCGCACTCTACAACCACTGTTCCGGAAATGTCGCACGTAACTTTAATGAGGGCAGCCTCTTTAATAAGTTCGGCCTCCATTTCAAGAGATGCCTCGCTTATGGGAGATTCCCCAAAGTCCTTAAAGAAAGCAGAATCAACCGAAAAACTGTAGTTGTGTTTTCCTATCGAAAGCCCCTTTATTGGAACAGTATATTCGTTATGTGCTATTTTACCCATATACAAAATGAGCCTGCAAAGTTAATCTAATTTTTGAAAATTCAAACCCAAACCTATCCCTTTCTCCTTTTTCTCTCATTCTCATCGAGGTATATCTTTCTGAGTCTGATAGATTTTGGAGTTACCTCTACGAGTTCGTCTTCCTGGATATACTCAAGTGCCTCTTCCAGAGAGAAAATAACGGGAGGAATAAGAACAGCTTTATCGTCTGTTCCGGATGCCCTCACATTGGACATTTTCTTTGTTTTACAGATATTTATACAAAGGTCATCTGCTCTTGAGTTTTCACCCACAACCTGACCGGCATAGATTTCTTCGTTGTTGTGTATAAAGAACCGTCCCCTGTCCTGCAGCTTATCCATTGAATAAGCAATAGCAAGCCCTGTTTCAATTGCGATGAGCGAACCGTTGGTTCTCTTTTCTATTTCACCCTTAAACGGCTCGTATGCTTTAAAACGGTGAGAAACAACCGCCTCTCCCTGAGTTGCAGTTATCATGTTTGTTCTAAGGCCAATCAAACCTCTTGACGGTATGTCAAAATCAAGGTGAATTCTCTCTCCCCTGTGCTCCATGTGCAAAAGCGAACCTTTTCTTCTGGTAACCATCTCTATGGCTCTTCCAACCATCTCTTCCGGAAGGTCAATTGTGAGGTGTTCCACCGGTTCACATCTCTGGCCGTTTATGGTTTTATCCAGTACTTTAGGCTGCCCCACCTGAATTTCAAAACCCTCGCGGCGCATAGTTTCAATAAGGATTGAGAGGTGAAGTACACCCCTTCCGTAAACTATAAAAGAGTCTGCTGTGAGACCGTCTTTGACTTTAAGTGCGAGATTTTTTTCGAGCTCTTTTTCAAGCCTCTCTTTGAGGTGTCTTGAAGTTACAAGTTTTCCCTCTCTGCCAAAAAATGGTGAGTCGTTTATAGTAAACAACATACTCATAGTTGGCTCATCGATTGCAATTGGCGGAAGTGCTTCCGGATTTTCTGCATCTGCAAGAGTGTCTCCGATTTCAAATCCCTCAATTCCCACAACTGCACAAATATCTCCGCTTCTTACTTCGTCAACCTTCACTTTCTCTACCCCGCTAAAAAGCATAACCTCTTTGGCCCTTACCTTTTCGAATGTAACACCGTCTCTTTTGCAAAGAGTGAGGAACATTCCAGGTTTAAGGACGCCCCTTCTGAGCCTTCCCACTGCAATTCTTCCTACATAAGGAGAATATTCAAGTGAAGAGATGAGCATCTGAGGTGTACCTTCAAGAGCTTCCGGGTCCGGTATAGCTTCAATAATTGTATCAAGAAGGTCGTTTATGTCGGTAGTTGGTTTGCGCCAGTCTCTGGACATCCAGCCCTGCTTTGCACTACCGTATACTGTTTTAAAATCAAGCTGCTCTTCGGTTGCATTAAGGCTGAACATCAGGTCAAAAACCTGTTCGTTTACCTCATCCGGCCTGCAGTTTGGTTTGTCTACCTTGTTTATTACCACAATAGGCTTTTTGCCCAGGTCAATTGCTTTTTGCAATACAAACCTTGTTTGCGGCATAGTGCCTTCGAATGCGTCTACTAAAAGCAGAACACCGTCGGCCATGTTCAATACCCGTTCTACCTCACCTCCAAAATCGGCGTGGCCAGGTGTATCGATAATATTGATTTTGTAGTCTTTGTATGGAACAGATACATTTTTCGCAAGAATTGTGATCCCCCGCTCTCTTTCCAAATCGTTGCTATCCATAATAAGTTCACCCATCTTCTCGGCATCTCGGGATAGCTTGGCCTGAAGAATCATTCTGTCCACCAAAGTGGTTTTGCCGTGATCGACGTGAGCGATAATGGCAATGTTTCGTATTTTTTGCATATATTAGGCCGCAAAAGTAGATAAAAAATATTATTTTTGCCGATTAATTCATAATTAATTCCCTATTAATGGCAGAAAAGATCCTCATAGTCGATTTCGGTTCACAGTTTACCCAACTTATTGGCCGTCGTATCAGAGAGTTAAATGTTTATTGCGAGATTGTTCCATTCAATAAAATTCCTGCACCCGACAAGAGTGTAAAAGGCATAATTCTTTCCGGCAGCCCTTTTTCCGTCCGAGACGAAAATGCTCCGAAAATTGATCTCTCGGATATAAAAGGCAAGTACCCGCTGCTGGCAATATGCTACGGTGCGCAATATCTTGCAAAACACTACAATGGCTCGGTAAACGCGTCTGTTTCGAGAGAATACGGAAGAGCGATGTTGAAAATTGAGGATAGTACATGCCCTCTTTTCCGGGGAATACCTTCCAATACCCAGGTATGGATGTCTCACGGAGATACCATTACTAACCTGCCAGCGGGAGGTTCCGTAACAGCATCAACCGAAGATATATCAAACGCAGCTTTCCGGATTGCCGGTGAAGAGACCTATGCGGTTCAGTTCCACCCGGAGGTATATCACACACAAATGGGAAGCGAGATTCTTAAGAATTTTACGATGGAGATATGCGGATGTACAGGAGACTGGACAGCCGATTCATTTATAGGAACAACCGTAAAAGAGCTCAAGGACAAAATAGGAAACGACAAAGTTATACTTGGTCTGTCCGGCGGAGTCGACTCTACTGTTGCAGGCGTGCTTCTGCACAGAGCCATCGGGAAAAACCTTTATTGCATTTTTGTGGACAACGGCCTGTTAAGGAAGGATGAATTTGAGACTGTACTTCTCTCTTACAAGGATATGGGTTTAAATGTCATTGGAGTTGAAGCAGGAGACAGATTTCTTGATGCGATGAGTGGAATATCCGACCCGGAACTAAAAAGAAAGGCAATAGGAAAAACATTCATTGATGTTTTTGATACAGAATCCCACAAAATTGAAAATGTAAGCTGGCTCGCGCAGGGTACAATTTACCCCGATGTTATAGAATCGGTTTCGGTAAACGGCCCGTCGGCAACTATTAAATCCCATCACAATGTTGGCGGCCTCCCGGATTACATGAAGCTTAAGATTGTTGAACCTTTGCGCTCCCTCTTTAAAGACGAGGTAAGACGTGTAGGAAGAGCTCTTGGGATAAAAGACGAACTCATTTCACGCCATCCTTTTCCGGGGCCCGGTCTTGGAATACGGGTACTTGGAGAGGTGAGCCGCGAAAAGCTGTCTATACTAAAAGATGCTGATGCAATTTTCATCCGTTCGTTAAAAGAGAGCGGGCTGTACAACGAAGTATGGCAGGCTGCAACAATACTTCTGCCTATTAAAAGTGTGGGGGTTATGGGCGACGAAAGAACATACGAGTACACAATTGCATTAAGGGCGGTGACATCTACAGACGGCATGACTGCAGACTGGGTGCATCTTCCTTATGAATTCCTTGCAAAAGTATCCAACGACATCATAAATAAAGTTAAAGGTGTAAACAGAGTTGTTTACGACATCTCTTCAAAACCGCCTGCAACTATCGAGTGGGAATAATTGTAACCCTCTACCCTCTTGGATGGGCCTTTAATATGCCTTCACGCCATTTTTCGCTGTTCACGTGAGTATATATTTCTGTTGTGAGTATACTTTCGTGCCCCAGCATTTCCTGAACAACCCTCAGGTCGGCTCCGTTTTCCACAAGATGCGTGGCAAAAGAGTGACGGAATGTGTGTGGTGATATCTCTTTGGTTATTCCTGCTGCTGCAGCATATTTGCGTACAAGAATAAATATCATTTCCCGGCTAAGCTTCCCTCCCCTGCGGTTTAAAAATACGATATCTTCACAGCCCTTCTTAACCTTTATCTGCTTCCTTTTCTCAAAATAAATATTCAGCGCATCAATTGCCGGCTCGCCGATAGGTACCAGCCGCTGTTTGCTCCCTTTTCCCATTACGCGGATGAAAGATTCTGCAGTGAAAAGATTTGAAATCTTAAGAGTTACAAGTTCCGTAACGCGCAGCCCGCATGAGTAAAGCACTTCAAAAATTGCTTTGTTCCTGTGGCCCTCTTCAACAGACAAGTCTACTGAATTGATGATATCCTCAACCTCTGTTACCGAAAGCACAACAGGAAGATATGGCTTTATTTTAGGCGCATCCGTGAGCTCAGTGGGATTTTTGCTCACCAGAGACTCCATTTCGAGGTATTTGTAAAAGGCCTTAAGTGAGCTTATTTCCCTTGCCTGGGACCGCTTTGAAAGACCCAGCTCAAGGTTATGGGA
>JAGDMC010000008.1 GCA_017860395.1 Bacteroidota bacterium
CCTATTGTCATACCTTCGATGAGCATAAAAGGATCGCTTTCAATCTCATTTCTGTTCATAAAAGCACCCGGGTCTCCTTCGTCGGCATTGCAGATAATATATTTCTGATCGGCTTTAACCTTAGCCATCAGTTCCCATTTTTGACCTGTAGGGAAACCGGCGCCTCCGCGACCTCTTAATTTTGATGTTTTAACCTCTGCGATTACCTCCTCAGGCTTCATTTTCTTTAATACATCAAACAATGGGAAATATCCGCCAACTCCAATGTATTCTTCGATATCATCCGGAACAAGGATTCCGCAGTTCCTGAGTACAATTTTTTTCTGATGTTTAAAGAACGGAATTTCATTCCAGAGAGGATAATCGGTTAGCCCCTTTCCAAATTCGTATTTACCTGTTAAAAAGTCCCACTCTTCTATCCTGCACAGCACTTTTCTATATGGCATGATCCCTTTAATGATACCGGTAATAATTGGAATTACATCGTTTTCAGATACCTGATGCATTATTATCAGCGGATGTCCGGGAATATATAAATTAACAAGCGGTTCTTCCGAGCAGAATCCGAAACAACCGACTCTTTTTAAAATTATGTCCAGATCTCTCTCCTTTATTGTTTGTTCAAAACTGTCAAATAGCAGTTCTGCGCCCCGGCCAATACCACAGGTACCCATGCCTATTGCTATATAAGGTTTATCCGGAAGTATCTTTTGTGCAGCCCTCTGTTTTATCTCGTTGAGTTTAGCTAAGTCTGATATTTTCATCTTTATTCTCCTCTTGTAAGTTTTCTAATAATTTTTTAATCTGTTCTGATGTTACATTGCTGTATATTACACCATCAACGGCAACAACAGGTGCCAGGGCACACTGCCCGAAACAGGCCACTGTTTTAATTGTGATAAGTTTATCATCCGTTGTAAATGAAGTCTCGCCTGCATCAAATGCATCTTTGCAGCCGGGAAGCGTTGTAAGATCGTCCAGCAGGATTTTAGATCCCTTTGTATGGCAGGCAGTTCCCCTGCATACAATAATAGTGTGTTTACCCTGAGGCTTTAGATTGAAAAAAGAGTAGAAAGTGGCAACACTGTAAATTTGTGAAAGCGGCACTTTTGACTTTGAAGAGATGTAACCCATACTGGCTTCATCCAGATATTTGTAATCATTTGCCTCCTGAACCTCTTCCATTACAGTAAGCAATTCACCGGGTTTCCCCTTGTGTTTAGACATTATCTCATCGATAATTTTCGTATCGACTTGATTCTCAAGATTTACATTCATAGCTTGTTGTTTAAAGTGGTATATTTATGGATAAGTGGTAACTCAAATTTGATTGGAACCCTTAAAACAGCAAAATATATTCTCCCTCGTTCAAGCTGTATTGAATACTTTGTGGTGTAAATTTAAATAAAAAAAGGGATTATTGTAACATAATCCCTCTAATATGCAATAGCAAACGTCACTTTTGTTAGAAAAAGGCGTTTTTTTAGAATCTATTCCTTGGAGTGTACTTTGTATGTAATAGATGGTGCGATTTTTCTCCAAGCGGTGTAATTAAAAAATCCTTGTAAATCTTGATAACTTCGGGGTTTAAATGGGATTTTCTAACAGGCATTCCCTCGTCTTCGGCATAGATCGCCTCTGCACGTTTTGCACGAATTTCCGGACTGGTAGGAATCGGCTGGCCTCCTCCGCCAAGACATCCTCCGGGGCAAGCCATAAACTCAATAAAATGATAGTGTGACTTTCCTGAAACAATTGAATCCATAACTTTTTTGGCATTCACGAGTCCGTGTGCAACAGCACATTTTAATTCAACACCGTCAAGAAATGACCAGGCCTTTAACGGGTTTTCAATTTTAATGCTGGCTTCCCGGACTCCTTCAATTCCCCGTACAGGGGTAATGTTGAGGTTGTCAAAAGGAACCTCCCTTCCGGTAACAATTTCGTATGCTGTTCGTAATGCAGCCTCCATAACACCACCGGTAGCTCCGAAAATTACTCCCGCTCCGGTTGATTCTCCCATAAGCCGGTCGAAATGCATGTCTTTAAGCTTCATAAAATCTATACCAGCCTGTTTTATCATAATTGCAAGCTCGCGGGTCGTTAAAACATAGTCGATATCGCGGTAGTTGCTATCGTGCATTTCCGGCCTGTTTGCTTCGAATTTTTTCGCAGTACAAGGCATAATTGATACAGATACAATTTTGTCCGGATCGAGATTGCGGGCTTTTGCATAATAAGTTTTTACAAGTGCGCCGAACATTTGCTGAGGAGATTTGCATGTAGAAAGGTGATCCAGATAGTTCGGATACATATGTTCAATATACTTTATCCATCCCGGAGAACAAGAGGTTGCCATCGGGAGTTTTATGGTTGGATTTTTGTCTACTAAAGCACCTTTGAGTCTTGTCAGCAGTTCTGTGCCCTCTTCCATTATAGTGAGGTCCGCAGTAAAGTCTGTATCCATCACTGCATCAAAGCCAAGTCTCTTGAGTGCGGCAACCATTTTCCCTGTAACTCTCGAGCCGGGATCAAAGCCAAGCTCTTCACCCAGACCGACACGAACAGCAGGGGCAGTTTGAACTACAACATGCTTGGTTTTATCTGCGATTGCATTCCATACCTCTTCGATGTAGTTTTTCTCGACAAGTGCACCTGTAGGGCAGTGATTGACACATTGGCCGCAATTGGTACATACCACGTCATTCATGGCTTTTTCGAAGAATGTAGTAACCTTGGCGTGATCGCCCTTGTATGACATTGTCAGAGCATTTACTCCCTGAAGTTCTGCGCATGTTCTCACGCATCTCTGGCACCTTATACACTTGCTGTCGTCTTTTATAATAGACGGAGAAAACATATCAATAGTGTAGTTGTGGAATGGCACGAGATTTATGAAATCCTGATTCATGATTTTATATTCCGAAGCAAGAAGCTGAAGTTCGCAGCCACCGTTTTTGTAACAGCTGGTACATTCGGTATTATGTTCGGAAAGCAAAAGTTCAATAATGTGTTTTCTGGAGTTTCTCACTTTAAATGAGTTCGTGAGAACATCCATTCCGTCTTCGCAAGGGGTGGCACATGCAGGAGCAAGTCTTTTCTGCCCTACAATTTCTACTACGCAAACACGGCAGTTTCCTGCGATACACAAGTCTTTATGGTAGCAAAGTGTAGGAATGATAACGCCTGTTTGTTTGGCAGCATCAAGTATTGAAGTTCCCTTTTCAACTTCAACCGATTCCCCGTTTATAGATATTTTAATTTTCTTTCTCATGGCTTTTTAAATTTGCAGAATTAGTAAATCATCTCTTCTCTGAAATTCTCAACAATAGATGAGAAAGAGTTGCCGACTGACTGACCCAGCCCGCATTTGGCAGTAAACTGCATAGTCTCGGCCAGTTTTAGCATTTTGTCGAGATACTGGGCATTTTTTTCTCCGCGTTTGACGGCCTTTATTCCCTTAAGGAGCTGCTGGCATCCGACACGACAAGGGGTACACTGCCCGCAGGACTCTTCGGCAAAGAAATTGAGATAGTTGTCCAGCACATTGAACATTGAACGGGAACTGTTAAAAAGCATCATCGAACCTCCGGTTGGCAGGGATATTCCCACCAGCTTGCCCTGGAAGCCGATATTTGTTTCTGCAAATCTTTTTCGGGGTACCAGAAAACCGGAAGCACCACCAACCTGAACGGCTTTTGTGTCGTCATCGCCAAATTCCTCAACGAAATCGGCAAGACTCATTCCAAGTTCAAGTTCATAAATGCCTGGTTTTGGAGTATCTCCCGAAACGGAAAACAGTTTTGACCCTCTGGAATATTGTACTCCCAAATCATAAAACCGTTTTGAACCGTATTTAAAAATTGTATATGTATGAGCAAGAGTCTCTACATTGTTGATAACAGTAGGTTTGCCCATATATCCGAACGATGAGGGATACGGTGGCTTGTTTCTTGGTTCGCCGCGTTTACCTTCCATTGATTCGAAAAGAGCAGTTTCCTCTCCGCAGATATAGGCACCACTGCCCATAAAAATCTTAATTTTAAAATCAAATTTGATCTCTTTGCAGTAATACTCAAACTCATTTATTGCTTTGTTGAGTTCGTTCTGCAGGAAGAAGTACTCTCCGCGTAGATATATGAACCCGGTTCTGGCCCCGATTACATGCCCGCAAATTGCTATTGCAGTGAGCACTTTAAACGGAACTCTGGACAATATTTCCCTGTCCTTGAATGTGCCCGGTTCTCCTTCGTCGGCATTGCATATTACATATTTAACATCATTAACCTCTTCCGAGGTAACTTTCCATTTTAATCCTGTTGGAAATCCTGCACCGCCCCTGCCTTTTAATTCAGAGCTTATGAGTTCGTTAATCAGTTCATTCGGAGGGCGACTGATGCTCTTCCTGAGAACATCTTCCCAATCGTTTTCATTTTTAAAAATGAAATCGGCTCTTTTTAGTTGATAGCTAGTTGACATTTGGCCCTCCTTCAGTTGTTTGGTTCAAATATTCAGTCAGAATTTCACGAACTTTTTCCGGAGTAAGTTCGGTGTATACTTCGTTGTTGATGAGCATTGCCGGTGCTTTGTGGCAAAATCCGAGGCAATTTGTTTGTAAAAGAGAGAATTTCCCGTCGGGAGTAGTTTCCCCGACTTTTATTTTCAACATATCTTCGATTGCCAGCAATATCTGTTTCTCTCCCTTCATGGAACAAGTGATGGTTTTGCAAATCCGAATAACGTTTTTGCCCATTTTGGTGTATTCCAGAAATGAATAGAAGGTTGCTGTACCGTAAACTTCTGTCGCAGGCAGGTCAAGTTCACGGGCAATCTCAATCATTGAATATTCAGACAGATATTTCTCCTGTTCAACGACTCCCTGAAGAATCGGCAGCAGATTGTGCCTGTCCCGGCCATGTTGATCGGCAAGATCCTTGATTAGGTCAGTAATTGGTTTCATCCGAATTTAGTTAAGTTTAAGTGATCCAAATTTTTTTATTGACATTAGTTTAAGCACAAAGGCCAAAAAGTCAAGTGTTTATCTTAACTTTTTGGCCTTTCTTAAACTGTTATATCCATTTTATTGAAGTATATTCTAATAAAAACGGGACACAGAAAAAATAACTACACGCAAGTTATGTTGGGCAACAAAAATAGGGCTAGCCTGTATGTACAAAATTTACACAGTAAATATACAAAAAATTATAATACTAAAGAAAGTTAGAACTTTCCATAGGGTATTTTGCATCTCGGCTGTCTTAATAGTACAAGCAACAATTTTCAATTTTTAAATTACACTGATATGAAAACAAGAATTAATCAAATTAAAGGAATTCTGATAGTAATTCTTTTAATATCGGGAATTACACCCGTAACGTCATGGGCTCAGGCCACCAAAGATTTCTATGCTGTAAAAGGCGTTGTAAAAGACAAGGTATCTCAAAAGACACTTGAATATGCAAGTGTAACAATCTCCGGAACAAATGTGGGAACAATTACCAACTCCCGCGGTGAATTTTCAATTAAGATTAAAAATTCAATGAACGCAAAGAGTGTGGAAATATCACATTTGGGATATGCTACTTTCCATTTGCCTGTTAACGGCGAAAGTGTAAAAGATGTAACCGTTTATCTTACACCAAAATCAAATCTTCTGGACGAGATAACCGTTTATTCTCTGGATCCGCAGGGGCTTGTTGAGAAAGCTGTAAGCAAAATCAAAAACAACTACAGTGGAGAAGATAATTTGCTTTCCGGATTTTATCGTGAGACAATCCGCAAAAGACACAGTTACATAAATGTATCCGAAGCCATTGTGGAAATTTTCAAAGCTCCGTATTCTGAAGGACTGGATAGGGACAATGTTCAGATTTACAAGGGTCGTAAGCTAATCAGCCCAAAAGTGCAGGACACTCTTCTTGTAAGACTTCTGGGCGGTCCGAATCTCTCCCTCTATATTGATGTTGTAAAAAATCCCGACCTGATGCTAAGCAGTGAAAACATTCCAAACTACAAGTACGAAATTGTGGAATCTGTAATGATAGACGAAAGACCTCATTATGTTGTCTCCTTCAAACCACAGGTTACTCTTCCTTATGCACTTTACTTTGGTAAGATGTATATAGACAAAGAGAGTCTTGCATTCTCAAGAATTGAGTTCAGTCTTAGTATGGATGACGAAACCAAGGCAACACAGGCTATTCTGAAGAGAAAACCGATGTCAATGCGATTTAAACCGGAAGAGGTATCGTTCCTGGTTACATATAAACTCAGAAATGGTCTAAGCAACCTTAATTATATCAGAAGCGAAGTGCGTTTCAAATGTGACTGGAGAAGAAGATTGTTCTCAACAAATTATACAGTTGTTTCCGAAACAGTTATTACCGGTGGAAAATCCGGAGATGCAAAGAGAATTCCGAATAAACTTGCATTCAACGCAAATCAGTCTCTGTCGGATAAAGTGAGCAATTTCCTTGACGAAAACTTCTGGGAAGACTACAACATTATTGAACCGGAAGCTTCTCTCGAATCTGCTGTTAACAGACTAAAAAAGCAATAATAAGTTAAATGAATTACACATTTATTATCTTTGGACTCAAATTAATATAATAGATGTATGCTCGACGACCTGCTGTTGTTAAAAAAGATAAAAGAGGGGGATATTAAAGCATTCGAATATATATTTCGGAAATATTACTCCTCTCTTATCTTTTTCGCGACAGGAATTACGGGCAGAACGGATGTGGCGGAAGAAATAATACAGGATTTGTTCTATGTTTTATGGAAGGAACACGAAAATTTGAATATTCTCCGTTCCTTAAAAGGGTACCTCTACGGAGCTGTACGAAACCGGGCTCTTCAGTATTGCGAGAGGCGCAAACTCGATGAAAAATACAGAGGTACAATTAATGCTTCAAGTTTTGAAATAACACCGACGGATGCTCAGGACGATATAGAGTACAGGGAGCTGGAAGAAGTTGTGAAGAGGACGATGGAAAAGATGCCTGAAAGAAGAAGAAAAATATTTAATATGCACCGTTTTGAAGATCTCAAGTATATGGAGATTGCAGAAATTCTCTCTTTATCTGTTAAAACGATTGAGGCAGAAATGGGCAAAGCGCTTAAGACATTAAGAAAAGAAATTGATTATCATACAAGTATATAATGGCTACAATGGAAAACGATAACAAAAGGGTTGACCGGGCATGGAACCGACTGCATTCACGCCTGGAACAGGATGGGCTGCTTGAGAGCAAAGCGGAGCCCCAACAACCAATATTCCGCCCGGTTGCTTTAAAGTGGGCGGCAAGCCTTATAATTCTAATCACAGCATCAATATTCATTGTTCGTGAGATGAAAACAACTCCGCAGGAGATGTTTACATTGCTTAATAGTGAAAAGAATTCAACATTTGTAACCACTTTGGAAGACGGATCTGTTGTATACCTGGCCGAAAATACCTCTTTATCTTATCCCGAACATTTTCAGAAGAGCAGTCGTGAAGTATTTCTGGAAGGGGATGCGTTTTTTGATATAAGCAAAAATCCGGAATCACCATTCATTATTGAAACAGATATCATAAAAGTAAAAGTACTGGGAACATCTTTCAATGTTAAAACTGCCAACAAGGAATACTCATCACTATCTGTAAATACAGGTGTAGTTGAGGTAACATTGAAAAATGGGGGAAAAAGCACAAGGATAAAAGCAGGAGAGACTGTACTCATTCAATCCGGAAGTTTACAGGTAATACCAACACAGGACCTCGAGCAGTTTACCCGCTATATGAGCCGGATGCATTTTAAGGATGAACGTCTGGCAGACGTAATAAGCGTAGTCAACCGCAATTTTAAGGACATTATTTTTGAAGTCTCTCCGGATATTGAAGAACGCCTCCTGACAGCAACCTTTTCGCAAGACTCTCCGGATTCTCTTGCCCAGCTAATTTGCTCCGCACTAAATCTTAAATACTCTCAGCAACAGAACAGAATCAAGATATATAAATAATCCGGAAAAAGTGTGATATGATTAAGAGGGCAAGATACCTGCTTTGGTTGCTTCTTATAAGCTGTTCACTTCTGCAGCCTGAATTTCTTCCTGCGAAGGATGGAGAGGCACAGGATATTATGGTTCAGCTTTCAAAAAGCAAAGGGAGCGTTTATCAGCTTTTAAATGTAGTTTCTGAACAGTCCGGTTACATGTTTATCTACGACAGTCAGCTGTTTGACAATGACAAAATTGTAAAAATATCTGCAGGCAAATATTCTCTTACCGAAGCGGTTCACATTATTACCGGAGATAAACGGCTTGAAATCCGCATAGTGGGCGACCATATTCTTATTTATATTCCGGAACCGGTAGTCGTTGCTCCCTCAGAAGAAAAGGTAACAGGCGATGAGCCCTTTTTTACTTTGTCCGGATCTCTCAAAGATCGCGCAACCGGAGAACCGGTAATATATGGCTCAATAGGTGTAAACAATATGTCGTACGGGACGGTGGCAAACCAGAACGGGGATTTTAAACTCGTGTTGCCTGATTCTCTCAGGCATGCCATAATTAAATTCTCACAAATTGGTTATATCTCAAGAGAGATAGATGCATCTTTACTTTCCGGCCAGAATATAGTTTTCTATATGGACCAGAGAGTCATTCCCCTGCAGGAAGTTGTAGTGCGTGTTGTTGACCCTTTGCGTACAATAAGGGAGATGATGAACAGACGGGCACAGAACTATTCCCGTGACCCTGTTTACCTGACAACTTTTTTTAGGGAAGGAATAGAATATAAAAAAAATGTCAATTTAGTCGAGGCTGTATTAATGGCCTATAAAACCGGATTTCAGAACACAGTAAACAGCGATCAGTTTAAACTGATTAAGATGCATCGGGTTGCCAATAATGATGACAAGGATACTCTTATTACTAAAGTAAAATCAAGTCTAAACTCCTGTTTGCTTTTGGATGTGGTAAAGAATCCGCCGGATTTTCTTATATCTGATTATTACGGGCAATACAAATTCACTCATTCGGACATTACTACTATTGATGACAGACGGATTTATGTGATTTCATTTGAGCAGAACGAACTTGTTTTTGATCCTCTCTATAAGGGCAAGCTATATATTGATGCAGAAAATTATGCACTTGTAATGGCTCGTTTTGAGATTAATCCGTTGTATGTGAGAAAAACGGCAGATGAACTGGTTTTAAAAAGAGGAAAAAATCTTGAGGTTATTCCCGAAAGTGTGGTTTATGAAGTAACCTACAAACCATATAACGGCATATATTTCATAAACCATATCAGAGGAGATCTTAATTTCAAAGTAAGGAAAAAGAGCAGATTGTTCACATCAGATTTGCACGTGTGGTTTGAGATTGTAAATTGTAAAATTGACAATAATGATGTTAAACGGTTCCCGGGAAGCGACAAGTTGCCTACAAGGGATATCTTTTCAGATACAAATTTTGTTTATGACAAAGACTTTTGGGAGCATTTTAATGTCATTTTGCCTGAGGATAAGTTAAGGGATCTTGTTCAGAAGTATGATTTCAGTTCGGATATGAAAAGTGCTAAATAAAAAATTGTTCCGGCAATTGACATCATTCTCTAAAAAAATCACTATATTTTCAGTGGATATTTAATATTTGAAAGATATGAAATCCACTTCAGAACCTTTCGATAGAAAACCTGCTGTCGCAGGTATGTTTTATCCGGCAGAACCCGATAAACTGCAGCAGGCACTTGAACGCCTTTTTGCTGACGCTTTGCCCGGACAATGCAGCAATGTGAGAGCTATTATATGTCCGCACGCCGGATATGTCTTTTCCGGAGGAGTTGCGGCATCTGCTTTCAATCAGATTGACAGAAATATTATTTATAAAAGAGTATTTATAATTGCATCTTCCCATCAGGTCAGCTTCGAAGGGGCAGCGATTTACTGTGCCGGAGATTTTTTGATGCCCCATGGGAGAGTTAAGGTTGATACAACATTTGGTAAAATGTTAGTCGGAGGCAATCCTGATCTCTTCACCTCCGATGGTGGCCCTCACCTAAATGAACACAGTCTGGAGGTGCAACTCCCTTTTTTAAATTATGTCCTCAAAAAAAATTATTGCATTGTTCCGATTGTAATTGGAACATCGGATCCGGAAGTGTGCAAAAAGATTGCTTTGGCATTGAAGCCATACTTTACGCCTGAAAATCTGTTCGTCATAAGCTCCGATTTTTCCCATTATCCAAATTATGAAGATGCTCAAAGAGTAGATACAATTACAAAAGAGGCCATCCTGACCAACAATCCTGAAAATCTCCTTTCTACCCTTGAGTGCAATGCCGTCAAACAGATTCTTCATCTTGCAACGAGTCTTTGCGGATGGACATCGGTACTTACATTGCTCTACATAACCCAAGATATGGATTCGGTGGAATACTCTGCGATTGATTACAAAAACTCGGGTGATGCTGAATACTATGGAGAGAAGAGAAAGGTTGTAGGATACTGGGGAATTGCAGTATCTGAAAAAAAGAAATCAAACAGCGATTTTCAACTCTCCGGCTCTGAAAAAAAGACACTTTTGAAGATTGCACGCGAATCGGTACAATCGGTGGTTCTTCACAGAAAAAAAAACAAACTGAATCCTGAGGACTATTCATCTGCTCTTAAAACAAAATGCGGGGCATTTGTAACGCTTTACAAAAATGGCGAACTCAGGGGCTGTCTTGGGCGACTTAAAGGCGATTTGCCACTATACAAAATTATTCAGGATATGGCTACCTCTGTTTCCATCTTCGATTATCGTTTTCCTCCGGTGGAACAGGACGAGTTGCCGGATATTGAGATTGAAATTTCTGTTCTTTCTCCGCTTAAAAAGATAAACAGTGTTTCAGAAATTGAGCTTGGGAAGCATGGCGTCTTTATGGAAAAAGGAGAACACTCGGGAGTTTTCCTGCCTCAGGTTGCCTCTGAAACAGGCTGGAGTTTGGATGAGTTTCTTGGACATTGTTCAAGGGACAAAGCCGGAATAGGCTGGGATGGATGGAAAAAGGCAGAAATTTATATTTTTACTGCAACTGTTTTCAGCTGATTACGCCCAGACTCCGGAGATTACCTCTCCGCAGTACCGGCATAAACCCTTTCGGAACGGATTCTTTTCGTCCTGGCTGGCTTTTATATCGTTTTGCTTAACCAGATAACCATCCCTTTCTACTAGCCTGTGCCCGCAAGCGGGACAAGATGTGTTTTCTCCGTGCAAATCAGGAATGTTGCCGATATATACATATTTTATTCCTGCCTTTTCTGCTATTTCCCGGGCTTTAACTAAACTGCTTTCCGGAGTAGGGTGCAATTGTGAAAGTCTGTAATTAGGGAAAAAACGGCTAAAATGCAGAGGAGTGTCCTTAAACCCGTTATCTGCCAGCCATCTGCACAAGGACTTAATCATTTCCGGACTATCAGACCATTCTGGGATAATAAGATTGGTTATCTCAAGCCAGACTCCATTATTCTTAAGCGTTTTCAATGTGTCGAGAACAGGCTGCAATCTGCCACCTGTCAATTTTTTATATATAGAATCGTCGAAACATTTCAGATCAATATTAGCGGCATTCAGCCATCTGCAAAGTTCCAGCAAAGGTTTTTCGTTTATATAACCATTGGAAATCATAACTGTTTTTACCCCTTTACCGCGGGCAATTTTAGCGATATCGAAAATGTATTCATAGAACACAGTCGGTTCTGTATAGGTGAAAGCGATGCTTCCTGTATTGTGGAGCAAAGCCTCTTTCACGACTTCATCCGGTGACAGGTTGTATCTCCTTTGTTCGGATGATAATTCCTGAGATATGGACCAATTCTGACAGTTGAGGCAGTGAAAATTGCATCCTGCAGTGGCAATAGAATAAATTTCGGATCCGGGAAAAAAGTGGAACAGGGGTTTCTTTTCAATAGGATCTACAGATATTGAGCAAGGATTTCCGTAAGACTTAGAATATAACTCTCCTCCAAAATTTTCCCTTGTCCTGCAAATCCCGGTTTTGCCATCCTGTAATATGCAGCAGTGAGGGCAAAGTATACACCTTACAGTGTCACCTGCAAGTTTTTCCCGATAGCTTGCATGGTGATTCCCCTTTCCCTGGTAATTTTGTTTTTCCATTTAATGGAAATAAGTTACAATATAAGATTCTCCGTTTTTGCCTTTATCTCATTAATAATATCCCGGGGAGCAATATAAAGCTGCAATCCCCGTTTCCCGGCACTAATGTAAATCTGAGAGAAACTAAGGCATGTTTCGTGTATATAAGTCGGGAACTGCTTCTTCATCCCGATAGGAGAGCAGGCTCCCCTAATATATCCCGTAACCGGTAGCAGTTCTTTCATTGGAATCATCTCACAGCTTTTATTTCCCGAAACTTTTGCAGCTTTTTTCAGATCGACCTCCTCTGCTCCGGGAATAACACAAACAAAATATCCTGTCTTGTCCCCTTTAAGTACAAGGGTCTTAAACACCATTTCAACTGATTGTTTAAGTTGTTCTGCCACATGAACCGCACCCAGATCATTTTCGTCTACCTCATAAGGTATTAGTTCATATTTGATTTTTGCCCTGTCGAGCAATCTGGCTGCGTTTGTTTTATCAATCTTCATTTAAATATCAAGTATTCCAACTGCTCTCACCGGAGAGCCATCGCTGTTTTCAATTTTAAGCGGCAGACATGAGAAAAGGAAAGAGCATCCGGTCAGTTTGTCTAAATTACATAAATTCTCAATAATTATGAGATTTTTATCGAGTATAATCTTATGGTTAGGCAAATCGGCTGCATCAACCGGATCGGCAGAGATGCAATCGAATCCTATTCCTTTAATATTGAATCGGCATAGCCATGATGCAGCTTCTGAAGATAATGCAGGAAAATCAGCAAAATAGCTGTCGTTGCCCCATCTTTTGTCCCATCCGGTTTTAAACAGAACAAAATCACAACCTTCAATTTCCGCAGAGTGTTTTTCCAGAAGATCTTTCTCAATTTTCCCGGAAGTACATTTTGTTACATCAATAACCAATCCCTTCCCCATGAATTTATCTGCAGAGAACTTATCCAGCGTATTTCTGCCTTTCAGGATATGCCCCGGAGCATCAATATGCGTTCCGGTATGCGAAAAGAAAGAGAGCAGTTTTTCTGCAAATCCATCCTTCTCAATTGTTGTAGCATCTTTTATTACAGGAGGTTCAGTCCCCGGGTAAACCGGCATTTCGGAAGAAATTGTTTGAGTTAAATCAATAATTTTCATGTAATAAATTTATGGCGAATAACCTGTTAATGCAAATTTTTGAATAATGGATTTAAATTAAATATACATTTGTCGGCTAATTTTTAAATCAATGAGAAAGAGAGTCAAATCTATCCGGCAAAAAATATTCCGATATCTCAGGTATGACTTTGAAACACTGCTGACATTCGGTTTTACATCCTCCCACCCATATCGCCAGTTGTCTCTCGGGTATTTTACTTATATTGTTTTTGGTACGATACTTCTTTGTATTCCATTCATGACCAATATGAATGTAAATATATTGGATCATGTATTTACCGCAACTTCTGCAATTTCAACAACCGGTTTGTCAACGGTTGATGTTTCTAAATCTTATACTCTGTGGGGGCAGATTGTAATTCTCATTCTGATACAGCTTGGGGGAATCGGATATATGACAATGAGCTCTTTTGTCATGCTCCGGCTTACAAAGCATTTTACTATGATTAAAAAAAATATTATTGAAGCGGAATTTTCAATTCCGGGAAACATTAATATCAATAATCTGGTTCAAAGCATTGTCTATTTCACTTTTTTTCTGGAGTTTGCAGGTGCAGTTCTTTTATATATATTTTTCACTCAGAGCGGGGCAAGTGACCCTCTCTGGAGTGCAATATTTCATAGCGTTTCTGCCTTTTGTACAGCAGGGTTTAGTATTTATACGGATAACCTGATGCAGTTCGATACCAATATCGGAGTTAATGCAGTAATTATGGTTTTAAGCTATGCCGGGGCAATGGGATTCATTGTAATGATAGATTTGTGGAAAAAATTTACCGTGAAAAAGTACGAAATAAGTTTCTCTACAAAAATTATCATTTTTATTACCTTAATCCTGTCTGTTTGGGGTACTGCTCAAATGTATTTTTCGGAACCCTTGGTGGCAAGTTACTCACCTTTTAACCGGTTCCTTGTTTCCCTTTTCCAGACAATGTCTGCTTTAACTACTGTAGGCTATAATACCGTTAATTTTGGTAATATGCTGCCAATAACCTTAATGACAACCACACTGATAATGTATTTTGGCGCATCACCTTCAGGTACCGGTGGCGGTCTCAAATCAACGACAACATCAGCAGTTTTTGCATTTGTAAAAAGCAAATTAAGCCTTCAGCGGGACGTATTTTTATTTAACCGGCGGATACCAACATACAGAATAGATAACGCTCTCACTACATTTATTTTGTATTCATTTGTTCTGATAACCGGATCCTACATACTAACTGCAACAGAAAAGGGTACCGATTATATCCGGCTTATTTTTGAAGCAGCATCAGCTTTGGGCACAGTTGGTCTTAGCACAGGAATTACATTTGATTTGTCTTCCGCTGGCAAGATTGTTTTAATCGTGCTTATGTATTTTGGACGTGTAGGAGTGCTCACAATCGGTTTCGCAATGTTGATGCGGATGAAGAAAAAAACCAAAGAAATCTTCAAGGAAGATGATCTTGTGGTTTGATTTAAGCATGTTTTATTTATAGCAATTAAAGTCCGGCAACAATCCTGCGAATTTCTTCTTTTGTTTTGCCAAGCTTTATTTGGATTTTCCCCAGCATCTCATCTTCTTTGCCATCTTCAAACATTAAGTCATTATCGGTTAAAATGGCAAATTTTTGTTTCAGTTTACCTTTCTGCTCGTTCCAGTTTCCTTTTAATTCCAGTGTGTCCATTTTAATGAATTTAAATTGTTAATAATTATAATGCACAAAATTGACCACAAAAACTTTTTAAATAGTTATACATTTTCTTGAATAAGTTACATTATTCACATTATTTGTCTTCCTTTTTTAATCCGGCTTTATCCATTTTTTTTAACCAGAGAAAACTAAGGAACCCGAATAAAGCCATTCCTGCCATGAAGATAGGATAAGCGATTCTCCAATGTTCAGGGCCGGTCATCATTGAGAATTCCGACATCCCGCCAACACCGGAAAGCAGAGTAAGAGGCATAAATATTGTCGTGATAAATGTGAGCCGCCTCACAGTTGCATTCGTTTGGTTTGCCGAACGCGCCATCTGGTTGTTAAGCAGCGAAAGGTTCATCTCCATGAGGCTTGTTACAATCTCGCGATATGATTCGGTAAGTTCAAAAAACCTTGCCAGATGGTCGTATATGTCACGGTAATGGAAAATGGCTTTGTCGCTAATATATGGGCAATCTTTCCTGCATATTTTCAACATAATTTCCCGCTCATGGAACAGGCTTTTGCGAATAGTCAGCAAGTTTCGCCTCAAATGTTGCAAGTCGGAAAGGCTAAATCTCACCAGATCCTTCATCATCATGTCTTCTGCATTGTTGAGATCCTCTTCTACAGCTTCAACGGCAATAAATTTTTCGTCAACAATAAGGTCAAGAATAATGTGCATGAGAAAAGCGGGACCCTGTCCGGTATTTATTACGCTTTTTCTAACCAGCTGCTCTATGTTTTCCATCAGAGCCCTGCCGGTTGGCCCGTGGTGATTTACAGTTATCAGAAAGTTTTCTCCAATAAAAAAATTCACCTCCTCAATGATTATTTTCTTTTTGGAATAATTGAAAGCATTGAATAGTATGTATGTATGACCCGGAAAATCTTCAATTTTTGGTATTTGGCCTTCATTCATGCAGTCTTCAATGGATAAGGGGTGAATGCCCATCTTATCCGTGAGCGGAAAAAGTTCTTCTAAAGTAGGATGGATATAAGACAACCATATGTATCCGCCGGTTTTCACCACTTCCAGTGCTTCATCGAGACTGTCGACTGAAACAATTTTGCCGGATTTAGAAATATGAAAAAAATGAGAATCTTTCATGGCTTTGCTGATTTTATAATATAAAAGTAGTAATAAGAATTTCTTATACCATTGTACGCTTCGGGGAATAAGTTATATTATTCACACCTAAAAAACACTATATAAAATTTTGAATGACAAAAAATGGTGTATAACTTGGTATAAAGTTATTCAAATAACAGACCCTGAAGTGTTGAATTATTAACCTTAATCTGTTAATGTCATGAAAAATGTTCCACCAATTTATTCTTTAATCCTCTCAGGATTAATGATTATTCTTTGTGGTGCAAGTTGCCAAAAAGACGACGACAACACAAACAATAACACCTCTAACGTTACCGATGCAGATGGTAATGTTTATCGATCAGTTGCTGTTGGTTCACAAACATGGATGAGCGAGAATCTAAAAACAACCAAGTATAACGATGGATTGGCAATCCCAAATATTACAGGTGCCGTTGAATGGGAAGAACTTACAACCGGTGCCTATTGCTGGTATAATAACGATGTGAATAACAAAACCACATACGGCGCTTTGTACAACGGGCATGCTGTCAATACGGGAAGACTATGCCCTGTAGAATGGCATGTAGCATCGGACGCAGAATGGACCACTTTAATTACATATCTTGGTGGTGAAAGTTTGGCAGGCGGTAAATTGAAAGAAACAGGTACAACACATTGGAGTACCCCAAACGCCGAAGCAACCAATTTAAGCGGATTGTCTTTTCTCCCCGGCGGGGATAGGGATTTTAATGGACGATTCGAAAACATAACCCTGGCAGGATATTGGTGGAGTTCAACAGCAAATTTTTCCTTTAGTAACTGGCTTCGTCTAATAGGCAATACCGGTGGAGCAATAGCAAGACCCAGCTATAATAATGAATTTGGTTTTTCCGTTCGTTGTGTTAAAAATTAGTCGGTAACATATTCGAGCCTAAATCGGCTTTGAGTTTTTATGAATTCTTGGGATTATTCAATAGGTGCCACTTATTGAACAGGGTGTCTCACTCCGCACTAAATATTTACCATTCTAAAATTGATAAAAGGCTGTAGATGCAAGGCGGCAAAGCTTTTTACTTCCCCATGTAAGAATGTAATATTATTAAAAGCCGCAGGAGCAAGACGCTAAGGTTTTTTTGGCGCAGCGTACTTTTGTACGTGAGCACAAAAAAAGACCGCAAGCAACGATGCTACTGCGGTCTTTTTATAATATTAAGCTCCTTGTCTAGGACTTGAACCTAGGACCCCCTGATTAACAGTCACAACTGAGCTAACAAGGAATTTATATCCCGTATTGGGAGTGCAAATGTAAGAGGAATTTTATAAAACTGCAAATCTTTGAATCAAAATTTTGAGTGAAATCTTAATTATACTGTTATATAAATGATTTTTGGAGTAATTTTATAACTTTGTAATCGCATTTATGTAATTATGGATATTAATCTTCTGTCGGAGCTGCTTAAAGAGCTTATACTTGAAAATAACCGCGTATCCCTTCCGGGAATGGGAAGTTTCGTTTCCGAAGCTGCGCCATCTGTTTTCTCCGACAAAGCCACAGTAATTCATCCTCCGTTCCGCCGGATAATGTTCAGAAGCAGAGAAATCTGGAATGACGAACTTCTGGAAAAAAAATATTCAGAGCTGATGAATATACCGCTCGAAAAATCCAAGTCTGTTATCTCGGAATTCATAAATGATATTCGTCGCGATTTGGAAATGACAAAGATTTTGGAACTTCCATATCTGGGGACAATAAGATTAAACGAGAGAAGCGGATACAGTTTTGTCATCGACAAAAATGTCTTAATCAATAAAGAGGCATATGGCCTGGAACCGTTGAATATTAAAGTTTTGTCTAAACCAGGTGTAGTTGAGAATCTTAGAGCAAAACAGGCAAAAATTTACAGAAACGAGGAAAAATTAAAGAAGGTTGAATCTGAAGAGAATCGCAATATAAAAATGCCTAAGTCATTTCGTATTGTACTTACAATTTTGCTCATTCTGGTTATAATTATAGTTCTGCTTCTGCTGTTCAGCGATCAGCTTAAACCATTGTGGGAAATTCTTCTCTACAACAAACATGAGCGCGAGCTTCTGAAGTTATTGGTGTAGAATATCTTTATTATTTGCATTATTATTAGACAAATACTAAAAAGGATAGCATCTCAGATGTTATCCTTTTTAGTAAATAGCTATTAAATAGCGGGTTTCCAGCTAATATGATTCCGTTAGTTGATAGTTCCGCCGTTCCCGATTCTTTCTTCCGGAGTCACTATCCTCATTTTTCCGCCCTCTTCTTTTGCCATGAGAATCATGCCATTTGATTCTATCCCCTTTATTTTTCGCGGAGCCAGATTTGCAAGAATGCAAATTTGTTTGCCAACCATCTCTTCGGGAGTATAATACTCCGCAATCCCGGATACAATTGTCCTGATATCGAGACCTGTATTAATTGTAAGCTTAAGAAGCTTATCTGTTTTTGGAACGCGCTCTGCTTCAAGTACCGTGGCTGTGCGGATATCCATTTTTGAAAAATCTTCGTATGTACACTCTTCTTTTTGTGGCAATAATGCATTTTTCTCTGCCTCCTCTTCAGGAAGCGAATCTGTTACAGGAACAGGTGGTCTGGATGCTTCCAGTTTTGCAAGCTGAATCTCAATTGCACTATCTTCAATTTTATCAAACAGAAGATGAGGTTCGTTTACCTTATGACCCGGATGAAGAATGGAATCCGAACCAAAATCGTCCCAGTTTCTGCTCTTCATATTTAGCATATATGCAAGTTTTTGTGTTGTGTGAGGCAAAAACGGCTCAAATGCAATTGCAAGGTTGGCACAAATCTGAAGAGATACATTCATAATAGTAGCAACTCTCTCCATATCGGTTTTAGCCACTTTCCACGGTTCGGTATCTGTGAGATATTTATTGCCAAGACGGGCAAGGTTCATAGTCTCCTTAATTGCTTCGCGGAAGCGGAAATTTTCAAGACTCTCTTCGATGGATTTTCTTATTACCGGTATTTGCGCCAAAGTATCCTCGTCTATCTGTTCGCTTTTAAGCAATGAAGGAACTTCTCCCGAGAAATATTTGTGTGTGAGAACTACAACTCTGTTTACAAAGTTGCCTAAGATGGCAACGAGTTCGCTGTTGTTGCGGGTTTGAAAGTCTTTCCAGGTAAAGTCATTGTCTTTTGTCTCAGGTGCATTTGCACATAAAACATATCTCAGCACATCCTCCATTCCGGGGAAGTCGTCCAGATATTCGTGAAGCCATACGGCCCAGTTTCTGGATGTCGATATTTTATTTCCTTCGAGATTGAGAAATTCATTTGCCGGAACATTGTCGGGCAGGATATAACCGTCGCCGTAGGCTTTGAGCATAGCCGGGAAAACTATGCAGTGAAATACTATATTGTCTTTTCCGATGAAGTGCAAAAGACGGGTATCTTCGCTCTTCCACCATTTTTCCCACTCGTCGGGCATCAGTTCAATAGTGTTCGAGATATATCCTATAGGAGCGTCAAACCAAACATAAAGCACCTTTCCTCCGGCACCTTCAACCGGAACAGGAACGCCCCACTCGAGGTCGCGGCTTACTGCCCTTGGCTGCAAACCGCCGTCCAGCCATGATTTACACTGACCATACACATTCGTTTTCCACTCTTTATGCTGTTCAAGAATCCACTCTCTAAGCCATGGTTCATATGCGTCCAGCGGCAGATACCAGTGAGATGTCTTTTTGAGAACGGGAGTATTTCCGCTAAGTGCAGAGCGCGGATTAATCAGTT
>JAGDMC010000068.1 GCA_017860395.1 Bacteroidota bacterium
TGAGACATTCAGGGGCTACGCCGAAGTAGAGGTAAATAACTCTTTTCCAAAACTCATAAAAATTTTCAAAAATGGTTTGGATGCAATTTCAAATTCTAAGGAGAGAACGGAAAGCCTGAGGAGCATCTCTTCCAAACTAATAGAAATAGGAGTTATAGTTGTAATTATTGGAGTTGTTTTAACAGGATATTTTATTGATAGCAATAGTGCCAATTTTCGGGTGCTTATAGCCCTTTTTGCAGTAGCCACCCTAAAACTTATGCCGGCTCTGAGGTCTGTTGTTTCTCAATATTCGGTAATTAAATCCAATATGTATACTCTTGAAATTATTTATTGATGATGAGCAGGTACCTTATTCAAAAAATCCTCTGAAATTTGATAATAAGCTTGAATTCAGGAATGTGAATTTTGGATTTGGCGAGGCCGATTTGACAATAAACAACTTCTCCCTTACAATTACCAAAGGAGAAAAAGTTGGAATAAAGGGTGTTTCCGGTTCCGGGAAGAGCACTCTGCTTTACCTTTTGCTCGGGCTTTATAAACCTTTAAAAGGGGATATTTATATTGACGACATTACGCTTAGTCCGCAAAACAGAGAAGAATGGCATAAACGTGTGGGATATGTATCTCAGGACATATTTATTATGGATACAACCCTTGCAGAGAATATAATTTTGGCACAGGAAACAGACTACGACCGGCTTAACTTGGCTATTGAGCGGGCATCGCTTAAAGGACTGGTTGATAGTCTCCCGATGGGAGTTAATACCAGAATCGGGGATAGCGGCTGCCGTTTATCCGGTGGGGAAAAACAGAGAGTTGCAATAGCGCGGGCATTTTATAAAAATGCAGATGTATTTCTGCTTGACGAACCAACTTCATCGCTGGATAATAAAACAGAAGAAGAAATTGTCAGAACTTTGGAGCACCCGGCATTTCAGGAGAAAAATATGACTATAGTAATTGTATCTCATAAGGATAGTATACTTAGCATTTGCGACAGAATAATTGATTTAAGCTGAATGAAAAATAAATTAAATTATATAATTGCAGATCAATCTGTAGAGATTCTTACTGATTACCCGGAGACTATCGGCCAACTTCTCCCGGGTTTTGTCCATTTCCGTGACTCCTCCGATTATAAAGAACCATTGATACAGTTATCCAGAGAATTTGAATCAGAAGAACCTGAATTGTTATCGGCCGATAATGAGAATAAAGTTATTCACACATTTAACCTTGAAGATGATTCCTGCAAGTTCAGCAAAAACGGCAATAAATATTTCTTTACAATCGAAGAAAATGGGGGTGCCGGTTCAATCGAGTTTGCAATGGAGATTGGCTCTCCAAAGGTAAGATTCCGGTTAACACCAGACTCAGAAAATGGAAGGATTGCCCTTCCCAACCCTGTTCATCTTAAATTTTCACTGTGGATGGCACTTGGATTTACAGGAATTCCCCAAAAATTCTCTGCTCTCCACTCATCGGTGATAATATATAATAACAGTGCGGTGCTGTTTCTTGGGGAGTCGGGAACAGGCAAAAGCACGCACACCAGACTATGGTTGAATCATATTGCCGGTAGCAGGCTTCTTAACGACGATAGCCCTATTTTGGGTATAGATGAAGGTGAGACCTTTGTTCACGGGTCGCCATGGAGTGGCAAAGGACAAATATATATAAACGAGAGGTACCCTGTAAAGGCAATTGTCAGGATTAAACAACAACCTTTTAATAAATTACAAAAGCTTAACACTCTCGAATCTTTCGGAGCACTATACCCGTCATTCCCTCCGGCTTTTCTTAAGGATAATTTCTTCGAAGGGCATATTTGCGAAATTATTTCAAAAGTAATCTCAACCACCCCGGTATATATCTTACACTGCCTGCCAAATCGGGAGGCGGCTGAAATGGTTAAGGAAACTTTATATAAATGAAAAAAATCATTCCAAATTTAGAAGCACTAAAAATCATTGAAGAGGGCATTAGAGCCGGAAGCAGTGTACGTCTCACAGTGCGCGGAAACAGCATGAGCCCGTTGCTTTTAGATGGTGTAGATATAGTAATTCTCAACCCCTATATTCCTGAAAACCTTAAAGTAGGGGATGTAATTCTTTTTCGTTACAGAGAGGCTTTTTTGCTTCATAGAATTATCGAAATCAAAGGCAATAAATTACAGGAAGGAATAATTATTACAAAGGGCGATGCTCTTGAACAGAAAGAAGAGATTGGCTTTTCAGATGTAGTTGCAGTTGCAGAGCTGCCAAAAATTGGAATAATGAAATTATCAGTCCGGAGAGGGCGAATCCTTATAAACAGGATAATAGTACATATAAAGAAACGTTTAAATTAAAATCTCATAACTGTCAGTAATGAAACTTATACCTAATTTGACATTGCGCGAAATTGCCGGAGAAAAGATGCTGGTTTTACAAGGAGCGACAGGCATAGACCTCACCAAAATAGTGATGCTAAACAGTACTGCTGAATATTTATGGAACGCTTTGCAGGAAAGGGAATTTAAAAATGAAGATGTAGGGGAGCTGTTAATCCAAAAATATGGTATTGCAAAAGATCAGGCAAAAATCGATGCCGGAGCCTGGATTCAATCGATGGTTAATGCGGGTCTTATAGTGAGTTAGTCGGAGGGGTATATAAAATAACACAGGCTGTCTGTAAAAGACAGCCTGTGCCGCAATAGAAATTATTTTTCGTAATTTATTTATAAGCTTATAGAAAGCCCTGCTTTCATCCAGCGCCCCGGCTGAGGAAGATTGCCAATATAGAGGTAATTTGTGTTGAAAAGATTGGTAGCCTCAACAGAAATCTTATATTTTTTGGCACTCCACAATAACCGGACATCCACCAGAGCAAATGGTTTGTATGAGGTTTCCGCATTTCCCGGCCCCAAATAGGTGCCATCACGTTTCTGAAAACTAACATCCCATCTTGCAGACAGTTTCGAAATGATTTTATGGTCCACAAATGCCGATGCCTTGTGGCGAAGAAAATCTGTCGCATAAAGAGAATGAAGGTTCCCGCTCTCCTTCGATACAGTGAGGTAGGCATAGGAAATCCCTGCGGAGTTAATAAAGGAGCCACATTTTCTGCCTTTATGTTCTGCAGTTGTCGAAAAGTAAGTGAGATTAACCTCTCCGCCTGCGGATGCGATATTTGTAATATTACCTGCCTGCCACTGGTCGGAGCCGCTTGCCCTTGTCCAGTCTATTATCCGATAACCGTAACGGTAGAATCCCGACAGAGATGCCCTGAAATTAGTTTTTGTGAGCTTAAGCCCCATTTGTGCTGCAATGGCCTCTTCGGGTTTTAGTCCGGTATTTCCTGTTTGAGTAGGGCTTTTATAGTAAAGATCTGTAAATGTCGGATTTCGGAATGAATTGTTTGCCCAGCCGTTTGCTTCAAGGTAAGGGGTAATTTTATAAGCTGCAGATATTCCTGCATACAAACGTGTTCCATAGCTTCCGGAAACAGATTCTGCAGCCGGCACCCCGGCTGCAGAGTTGTAGCTATTACTCAGATGCAGTCCTCCGGTGAGCGTCCCCACTTGTATGCAGCCTGCACATTTATACCGGCAATGTCGTTCTGATGATAGTTATGTCCAGTGTACCAGGAGGGAGCTTCGTAACGGAATAATTCAAACCTGTCGAAAAACCTTCTTTGATATGCCGACGCCTTTATTTGCAAGCGGCCGGACTGATACTGATATTGCAGTGAAGAGAGAAAAAGCCTCGTCTCTTCGAACTGCTCGGGATATGCAATTGTGTAAAAGCTGTTTGCGCCAAAGGCTTTATGCTGATATCCTGCCTGCAGGGTAATGGTATGCTCCCTGCTGCCTGTTTTGCGAACAAAAGATACGTTCGTGTACAGGTTAAGGATGCTGAAATCGGTATTTGCAGTATAGCCGTCGGAACTGCTGTATCCTCCACCGCCAGTGCCCGAAACCGACCATCGCCCCGGAGAAGCGAACCCTAAATTTGCCTCTCCCTTGAAAAATCCGTAACTGCCTCCTGAAACGGATGCACCGGCACTAATTTTTTTTGGTCTCTTTGTAATGATGTTAATTGCTCCGGCATATGCGACCGAACCTTCCGACCAGGCACCCGGCCCCTGAAGTATTTCGACTCTTTCAATTTGTGATATTTCAACCGGAATGTTTAGTGAATGGTGCCCTGTCTGAGGGTCTGTGAAATTTATTCCATTGATCATTACCATCGTTTGATCAAATGTTCCTCCCAGAATGCTCAGGTCTGCCTGAACCCCTTCGCCTCCCCTGCTGCGAAGGTCCGTCCCCTGGAGATACCGCAATAGATCGGGGAGATTCCTGACAGCCGCCCGCTCTATCTCTTGCTGCTGTATAACTGCAATTACTCGGACCAGTGGCTGAAACGGCGTGGGTCGTTCCGTGGATATAATAAGCTCTTCCAGATCCCTGATTGTGTCCTTCCCGTTTTTGGCTGCACTTTGCCCCAACAGTGGCTGGCTCTTCATAACCAATAGGGAGTACGTAACACACAGTACACCAATTTTTATGATTTTCCCCATTGAGGCAAATGCAGCCCAGGGGGTTCGTTTCCATCGTTTAAAGCAGATGGGCGCTCGTTTTCGTGAGTGTTTGTTCATGTTTGACTTTGTTTATCTATTGCGGGCGGCAAAATTGATATATTAATCAGGAACAGCCAAATTAATTTCCTAATTTTGAGTAAATATATATGTGATGGAAAACAAATTTTCATTCAGAACACTATTATTATTAATGCTGATTACTATGTCTATAGAGTCAAATTCACAGATTCGTACAACAGCTTCCCTGGAGGAAGAAAAACTAACAGCAATACGCAAGGAACTTAACTCTTGTCCCGAATACTCTCACCTTGAAAGGGAGACGGCGAAGATTTTAATAAAATATTTGCAAGAGACATCGCCCGATAAAATTTATTCCGGAATTGGAGGAAACGGAATAATTGCCGAATATTCAGGAAAAGCACCCGGCCCTTCGAAAATGTTCCGGTGCGAGATGGATGCAATAAAGACCGATAAGGGGTTTGAACATCTGTGCGGTCATGACGGTCATATGGCAATTATGCTCGGGCTGGCGAAAAGACTATCTGCCGGCAGAGATTTCCCGGGCAAGGTTTATCTGTTGTTCCAGCCTGCAGAAGAGATAGGGGAGGGAGCTGCTCTCATGGTTAAGGATATTGAGAAACTGGGTCTTGTCTTTGACTATTCCTATGCTCTCCACAACAATCCAAAATATCCGCTTAATTCCATTATCATTCACAAGGGAACATACGCTGCCGGGTCTGTAGGCATGGAATTAAAATTTACCGGGGCATCCTCGCACGCCGCCTTTCCGGAACAGGCAATCTCTCCTTCGGATGCGATTTTCTCGGTTATGCAGGAGGTTAAGCGAATTAACAAAGAGAAGAATGGTTTTACAGATTTTGTACTCGCAACAGTTGTAAATGTAGAAATTGGAGAGGCAAATTATGGCGTCACACCCGGAGACGGAGCTATAAGGCTCACCTTAAGGAGTTTTGTGGACGGGGACCTTGGTAAGTTATGCAGCGAAATTGAAAAATTTGCTCAGAAAAAGGCCGGGGAAAACGGGCTAAAGCTGGCAATCAGCTATCACGACAGGTTTCCCGCAACAGTAAACAGTAACCTTGCCAACACAAACGTAATTGAAGCGGCAGAGAAGGCCGGTCTTAAAATATTATATGCAAAAGAGCCTACAAGAGGCTCGGATGACTTTTCTTTTTTTACAATTAAGTCAAATGGCTCGTTTTTTGATATCGGAAATGGGGAAGGCGGTGCAGACATACATCAGCCTGATTATAAGTTCCCGGACGAAATACTGATACCTGCCGTAAATCTTTTTTCAGAGATAATATACAAACATTAAAATATATATTTTATGAAGGCGAAACTAATAACTTTAATAGCAATATTATTGTTTCAAAACGTAGCGATTATGGCACAAAACCCAACTCTCGGGACGATATTCAACAGAACAAGCGTAAGGTCATACTCCGACAAACCTGTGTCTGTAGAAACATTAACACTTTTAGTAAAAGCCGGGATGGCTGCACCAACAGGAATGAACCGTCAGCCATGGGAATTTCTTGTAATTCAGGATAAGGACGTGATGGCCAAACTTGCAGCGGACCTTCCGTATGCAAAGATGTTAAAAGAGGCTCAGGCAGCAATTATTGTTATAGGAAATCCGGAAAAATCCGATTACTGGTACCTGGACTGCTCTGCGGCAACTGAAAATATTCTGCTTGCTGCACATTCGCTTGGTTTAGGCGCCGTTTGGACAGCAGGCTATCCCTATGAATCAAATATGAATAAAATTGCAACCGCCCTCTCGATTCCGCTTCCATACAGACCGCTTTGCCTAATACCAATCGGATACCCAAAAGGCGAAAATAAACCAAAGGACAAATGGAACCCTGCCAAGCTGCATCTGAATAACTGGTAAATATCCATATATGAGGGCAGTCGCTTTTTTTCTTTTCCTGCTGATTTTTCAACCGGCATCCGCACAGTTTTTCAGGGGCAGAGTAGTCGATAAAGCCGGTCACCCGGTTCCTGATGCAACTATTTACATAAACGAACTCAAGTCAGGCATTACAGCAGACAACCGCGGTGATTTTCAGTCACAGCTTGCTTCCGGAACCTACAACTGCGAAGTATCTTCTCTCGGATACAAAAGGGAGAAGTTTTCTTTTGAGATGAAAAATGAAGACGTTCGTAAAACAATAGCCTTACAGGAGATTGTTTACGAACTAAAAGAGGTTCATTTTACAGGCAGGGGAGAGGACAGAGGGAATGCAATAATGCGAAAAGCCATTTCCCGGGCTCCGTTTTTTCGCTATCAGGTAAAAGAGTATGAGGCGGAATCCTATTTAAAGGGGACGATGAAGATAACAAGGATTCCGGCTGTTGCGAAACTTCAGTTTAAGAAGAATGAAATCAGCATGATTCTCAATAAGCTGTTTCTTGTAGAATCAATCTCTACAATAGCATTCAAGGCTCCAAACAACTACGTGCAAACTATAAAAGCTTTTTCCAGCACAATTCCGGACGAAATAAATCCCGGAGATTACTCTTTACTCATGAAATCGAGTATCTATGAACCCGAATTTTTCGGAATGGTATCACCGCTGTCTCCCGATGCACTCATTTATTACCGTTTTGTTTATCAGGGTATAACAAATGAATCAGGCAAAGTGGTGAACAAGATTCTGGTGGTTCCTCAAAAGGGAAATTCTAAACTCATGGCGGGTCATATCTATATTGTAGACGAGACATGGAATGTAAGCTATGTTGAGATGGTTACGGCAAGATCCGGCATTAAAGCCAATATTAAAATAAACTATAACGAGGTAAAAGAAAATGTTTTTTTACCCACAGGCTATAATATTGGAGTGAATCTGGACATATTTGGAGTAAACGGTGAGGGCCGCTACTACTCTTCAATAAAGTACAGGAATATTCACGAAAACAATGCGGTACAGACAAAAATGCTGGAAAGCAAGCCATTAAAAGACAAGTTGTCTAACCGGGAAGCCTCGAAAATTGCAAAGGCAAATCAACGGATAGTGGATCCGCCCAAAGAAGAGAAGCAAAGTCTCGAAATAAAGGTCATTCCTTCCTCTACAAAGGTTATTGTCGATTCTTCCGCAAAAAGGATGGATTCTACATACTGGCTTTCGGTCAGGAAACTTCCTCTGAGAGAAGATGAAATAAAGGCCTATAAATCGGTTGATAGCTTAAAAATTGAGTATAAGCAAATTAAGCTGGAAGACTCAATAAGAGATCAGAATGGAGGAAGAGGAGGAAAGCCATTAGATCAGATTCTTTTTGGACACAAATATAATATCGGGAAAAAATGGCGCTTCTCTTTTGGCGGAGTTGCCAGGATTGTTGGAGACTTCAATTTTGTGGACGGATACCAGTTTGGCCAGAATATTTCGCTTGAATACTTTACCGGAAAAGGACAGAATTTGAAAATAAGCCCTTTGGCATATTTTTCTACAGAAAGGAAGACCTTGTTGTGGCTGACAGATATTACTTATAAATATGCAAAACTTAGAGACGGGAAATTAAATCTGTCCGTGGGAGATATTACTTCTGATATCAGTTCAAACCCGGGAACCAGCAGGTTTATTAACTCATATACATCATTTTTGTTTGGATGCAATCCTGTTAAATTCATGTCAAAAAAATTCATTGAACTAAGCAACAGCATTGATATTGCAAACGGATTCAGAGGCGATTTTGCAGTTTCTTATCAGGAAAGGGGAGTATTGAATAACAGCAGTATAAAAAGCTTGTTTGGGAAGACTCCGGACTCCAACATTCCGGATAACATATATTTGCCTTTGCAAACAAACAGTACAGCTCTTGTTTTTTCTGCAGGTCTCACATATACTCCAAAAAACTTTTACAGGATCAACAATGGTAAAAAGGAGTATGTTCGTTCTTCGTATCCTACATTTTCTGCAAGGTTCAGAATTGCGCCGGGAGGAGAGAGTCTTTCATCATCCAGCTTTTCATCGTTTGAGATGGAGGTAAAGCAGAACATAAAAATTAATATTTACTCCAAAGTTAATTACAGCCTGTCTGCCGGAACCTTCATTTCCAAAGAGAGAGTGTTCTTTCCCGATTTCAAACATTTTCGGGCAAATAACATAATGGTTTCCGAAGTGGATTTTGATAACGGGTTCCTGTTGCTTGACAACTACCTCCTCTCAACTCCAAACGGTTGGGTACAGGGCTCCGTGAACTACAGTTCTGAATATATACTTCTGAAATACCTGCCATTCTTTAATACGCCTCTTGTAACAGAAGCACTGCATTTTCGTACTTTATGGCTCACAGATTTGGGGTATCATCATACAGAAATAGGATACTCATTAGGAATGCCGGGGATGGCCAGGATTGGGGTATTTGCAGGGTTCAAAGGGTTTAAATATCAATCGGTGGGTTTCCGGTTGTCTATACCAATATTTAACAGACAGTCTCCTGTAAGTATTTCCCTATAACCTCCGGGAAGTAACGATATTCGAGTTTGTGGATTTTTTCGGCAAGTGATTCCGGGGTATCACCGGGCTCGACATTACAGGTGCTTTGAAAAAGGATTGTTCCGTTATCGTAAAATTCATCCACAAGATGTATGGTTATGCCGGATTCTGTATCTCCTGAGTCAATTACTGCTTTATGAACTTTCATCCCGTACATCCCTTTTCCGCCGAATTTCGGAAGCAGTGCAGGATGTATGTTGATTATTCTGCCGGGATATTTAGCTATAATCCTGTCCGGTACTTTGAGAAGAAAGCCCGATAAAATAATTGCATCAATTTTTTCTTCGGCAAGAATTGAATCCACAAAAGTGCTGTTGTTCAGCTGATCAGCAGTAAATACAGCACTTTTGACTCCAAGTTTTCTAGCTCTTTCGAGTACATAGGCACTATTTTTGTTTGAAAGGATGAGGCTCACTTTTATGTGGCTGCCCATTTTAAAAAAGTCGACAATATTTTCCGCATTAGTGCCAGAACCTGAGGCGAATATGGCAATTTTAATTTGATACATTCCAAATAATTTGAGTGCAAAGTTAGTTAATTCGGCCGAACAAAAAATAGATATTTATAACTATACTATAAAATTATAGACGGTGATAATCAGTCAATTAAAAATTCACTTTTAAGAAATTTTATTATTCCGTTTTTTTTGCTTTCCTTTGCAAACTAATTTTGAAATAACATAAACAATATTATTAACTAATTATTTAAAATTATGGCAGATATTACATCTAAGGTTAAAGCCATCATCGTTGACAAGTTAGGAGTTGACGAATCTGAAGTAACTCCGGCAGCTTCATTTACAAACGATTTGGGCGCCGATTCACTTGACACTGTAGAACTTATTATGGAGTTCGAAAAGGCATTTGCTATAACCATTCCGGATGAGGCAGCCGAAAAAATTTCTACCGTAGGAGATGCAATCTCATACATTGAAAAAAACGCAAAATAAGTAACAAATTAAATCAGGCATATGCAGTTAAAAAGAGTAGTCGTTACAGGAGTAGGTACGATTAATCCAATCGGAAATAATATTCAGGAGTACTATGACAACCTTGACAATGGGGTAAGTGGTGCTACAATGATAACCCGCTTTGATACAACTAACTTTAAAACAAAATTTGCCTGTGATGTTAAAGATTACGATCCCGCAAAATACGGTATGGACCGTAAAGAAGCTCGTAAGCTCGATTTGTTTTCACAATATGCACTCGTCGCTTCTGAAGAGGCAGTGAAAGACAGTGGGTTTGAAATAGAAAAACTCAATCTGGACAGAATAGGAGTTATTATCGGATCGGGAATTGGCGGCATCGAAACATTGTTTCAGGAAATTATGGGCTTTAGCGAGAGTAATGGAATTCCTCGTTTTAGCCCATTCTTAATTCCTAAAATGATTCCTTAACTACATCAGACTTGGCAAAGCAGATGCTATAGTAACAGGCGGTTCGGAAGCCGGAATTTCTATTCCGAGTATTGGCGGATTCAACTCATCGCAAGCTCTCTCAACAAACAATGAAAACTTTAAATCGGCTTCTCGTCCGTTCGACAAAACCAGAGATGGTTTTGTAATGGGAGAAGGTTCCGGCATTCTCATTTTTGAAGAGTATGAACATGCTGTTGCCCGCGGAGCAAAAATTTATGCCGAAGTAGCAGGCGCCGGTTTGAGTGCCGATGCCTACCACATTACTGCACCTCACCCCGAAGGGCTCGGTGCAATTAATGTAATGAAAAATGCTCTTGAAGATGCCGGTATGAAACCGGAAGATGTAGACTATATAAATGTTCACGGAACATCTACA
>JAGDMC010000069.1 GCA_017860395.1 Bacteroidota bacterium
GCTCCGCCTGAACCTTTCTGGCGAACAATCTTTTTGGTACTGTATGCTACTTCCCACTTTTCTTTGGTTTTGTGGGTACCCTGACGCTGATTTGCAAGATATTGCTTAACATCAAGATAAATAGCGTGATCGTTTGGCTCTATGCCAAAGATACCAGAATCCAGAGTCACTTTTTTTCCGGACTCCGTACCATCTATTTTATATACTGATAATTCCATAGACGTTTATTCCTCCACTATTACATAAGAACCTTTTGCACCGGGAATAGATCCCTTAACAAGTATCAGATTATTCTCAGGAATAACCTTAACAATTCTGAGGTTCAAGATTTTTACCTGATCGCCGCCCATTCGGCCGGCTAATCTTTTTCCTTTAAATACCCTAGAAGGCCAAGAAGAGGCACCCATTGATCCGGGAGCACGAAGTCTGTTGTGCTGTCCGTGAGTTGCGCCGCCTACTCCTGCGAAACCGTGGCGTTTCACAACACCCTGGAATCCTTTACCTTTAGAAATCCCTGTTACGTCTACCCATTCCATCTGATCGTGAAATACATCTGTTACGGTGATAGTGTCACCAAGCTGAAAATCCTTTGTAAAGTCATTTGAAAACTCAACAATCTTTCGCTTAGGTGTGGTGTTTGCCTTTTTAAAGTGGCCCATAAGGCCTCCGCTGGTGTGTTTCTCTTTTTTCTCGTCATAGGCAAGCTGTACAGCGGCATAACCATCTTTCTCTTCTGTACGAATTTGCGTAACTACACACGGACCAGCCTCAATAACGGTGCATGGAATATTTTTTCCATCGGCACCAAAAACGGAAGTCATTCCGATTTTCTTTCCAATTAATCCAGGCATTGGTTGTTAATTTGGTGTTTTTTAAATTATTAGTAAATCCCGCATAAAATTTGCGGGGAGCAAAGATACGACAAAATCTTTTAAATGCAATAGGTGAGCAGAATATATGAACAAGATATTCACAATTTGAGGTTAAAATTTTACCTCACTCAAATCTAAGTCAGCAGCGAATGCAGGTTGGAAACTATAAGTTTTACCGCGATGGCAAGAAGTATGATTCCAAAAAATTTCCTCATAACGTATATGCCACTCTTTCCAATTTTTCTAGAAATAAGATCGAGGTTGCTGAGTACAAAATATACAACGACAATATTAAGAAACAGAGCAACAATAATGTTCAGCACATCGTATTCCGCCCGGAGAGACAGCAGGGTAGTAAAAGAGGCCGCTCCTGCAATGAGAGGAAAAACAATCGGTACAATTGTAGCCGAGTCTGTGGGTCCGTCATCTTTGAATATCTGAATGCCAAAAATCATTTCAATGGCCAAAACCAGAAGGACAAGCGCGCCGGCCACCGCAAAGGAGGAAATATCAACCCCGAAAAGCCCAAGCATTGCCTGACCCAAAAACAGGAAAGCAACGAGAATCGCAAATGAAATTACAGCAGCATTGAGAGGACTGAAGCTTTTCTTCTTCTCCTTCATTCCGATAATTATCGGCACCGAACCCAAAATATCTATCACAGCAAACATTACTATGAATGCGCTGAATATATCTTTTATGCTGAAATTCATATGCTGAGTATTTTTACAAAGATATAAAAAAAGCCTCTTAATCTGCCGATCAAGAGGCTTTCAGGTGCTCGGGACGGGAATCGAACCCGTACGGACATTTCTGCCCACAGGATTTTAAGTCCTGCGTGTCTACCTATTCCACCACCCGAGCCCATTTCGCTAAAAATGAAAGACTCATTGGCGAGCACCATCTTTAAGAACTATCCGGAAAACAAAAAAATTCCGGTGATAACTTATCCAAAAAAACCTCTCCTGCTGGCGGAGAGGTTTTTTGAAGAGCGGAAAACGAGACTCGAACTCGCGACCCTAACCTTGGCAAGGTTATGCTCTACCAACTGAGCTATTTCCGCATTTGGGACTGCAAAAGTAATAATTTTTTTACAAGCTCCAAAAATATTTCAAAAAACCTGACGCCTTTTTAAACGACCGATTCAAACTCTTTCAAAAATCTTACATCATTTTCAAAATAGAGCCTTAAATCCTTTACCTGCCATTTGAGCATGGCAATTCTTTCAATACCCATTCCAAATGCAAATCCGGAATAAACTTTACTGTCTATGCCGTTTGCCTCAAGAACATTCGGGTCAACCATTCCGCATCCCATGATTTCAAGCCAGCCTGTTCCTTTGCAGATGTTACAGCCGGCACCTTTACATATATTGCAGCTTACATCCACCTCGGCACTTGGTTCGGTAAACGGGAAATACGATGGCCTTAACCTTATCTGAGTGTTTTCTCCAAACATCTCTCTCGCAAAAAGCAAAATCGCCTGTTTAAGATCGGCAAAAGAGACACCTTTATCTATATAAAGCCCTTCCACCTGATGGAAAATACAGTGTGCCCGCGCCGAAATAGCCTCGTTCCTGAACACTCTGCCCGGACACATAATGCGGATGGGGAGCTTCATGTTTTCCATTGACCTCACCTGCACAGAGCTTGTATGCGTACGAAGAAGTACGGGGTTTTCGCCTTCCGATATGAAAAAGGTATCCTGCATGTCGCGTGCCGGGTGCTCCGGAGGAAAGTTGAGCGCTCCGAAAACATGCCAGTCGTCTTCAATTTCCGGCCCCTCAGCAATTGCGTATCCAAATTTATTGAAGATTGACAATATTTCCGCTCTGGTAACAGATATTGGATGCCTTGAGCCCAACTCAAGATTGTCTCCAGGCTTTGTAAGGTCATACTGAGGGTCTTCTGCCTCCATGCCCTCTTCCATCATAACCTTTAACTCATCTATTTTTTGTGTTGCAGCAACTTTCAGTTTGTTGAGTACCTGACCAAGCTCTCTTTTCTGTTCGGGTAAAACATCACGGAACTCGTCAAAAAGTTGAGTTATTGTCCCTTTTTTTCCAAGCAACCGAACTCTTATCTCTTCAATCTCCTGCTCTTTTTTTGCTGCAAGTTGCTCTATTTCTGCAAGCAACTTCTCAATTTTATCTCTCATCTTTCAAAAATTTGAGCTACAAAGGTAATAATTCTTTTATTGCTCTCTCCAATTGTGGGTCTTTAGACTCAAGTCTGTCTTTAAAAGTATTCTTTACATAAATATCAGGAACAACTCCCGATGATTCAAGATCCTTTCCATTAAGCGAATAACAACCCCACGCAGGGAGCCTTACACTTGACCCGTCCACAAGGCGTACTCCCGAAGTAAAGATAATCCATCTGTAGGTTTCTGTTCCCACCAGTTTGGCTATCGAAAGAGTTTTTATTCCGTTTGAAGTAACTTCGGCGTCACTGAGGCTTCGTTCGTTTATCAGCACAATAATCGGCCTGTCGCCCGGTGTGACGTTCGGATGCGTATTAATCTGATTATTCCTGTAACTCCATTTGAAGTGCTGTTTCTGGCTCAGGAAGTCAATTACCTCCTTATGCACATTTCCTCCGTTATTAAAGCGCAAATCCAGTATGAGCGCTTCCTTGTGCACAGCGTATGTGTTCATGTCTACAAGGAAATTGTTGAGCGACTCCGGAGACATATCTCTCATGTGTACATAAGCAATTTTGCCGCCGCCAAGTCTGTCCACAACAGAGCGGTTGCTGTCTTCCCATTCTGTATAGAGCAGCGAACGGATATCTCCTGATGACATTGTGTGAAGCCTGACGTCGAACTCCGAATTTCCATTTCCTTTTACGGACCTTGCAAACCTCAGCACGATTTCGTCTCTTCCTGCCGGAGAGACAAAGTATTTCTCTCTGTTTACCTTTTTATCAACTTTTACTCCGTTTACAGCCACAAGTTCGTCACCTTTCATCAGCGGATTTCCGGAAAAATCGGATTTTGACCCGCTTACAATTCTGTCCAGAATATATGGTTTATCATTATCAAACATTAATCCCGTTCCGGCAGAAATATACTTTACAGGGGTATCCTCGTCTTTGCCGAATGTGCTGAAACCCATGTGGGAAGAGTTGAGTTCATTGAGCATGTCGTTTAGTAATGTCCTGAGTTCATCCCGGCTCTTTACAAGGGGAAGAAAACCTGCATAGTAATCCTTCTTGGCTTTCCAGTCTACCCCATGAAATTTAACATCGTAAAAATTCTGATCAAGAGTTGCCCATACTTCATAGAACATCTGATTGAATTCGTTTTGGATATTCTTTGAGAACGTATACTTAATTTCAATTTTTGCTGATGTTGCCGCCCCCGGATCAAGCTTGAACAACCCCTCTCTGCCAAGCACAAAAAGGTCCTTTCCGTTTGAAACATACTTATAAATTGAAACAATACCCTTGACTTTTTGAGCAGGCTTCTCATCCCAGTCTTTCAGCTCCTGAACATAAAGTCCGTTTTCGCCTTCGTGATTTGAAACATAGAACAAGAAAGTTTTATCCTTCTGTACAAATATGTACGGAGATTCCTGAGCACCTTTTTCCACTACCTTTTCATATCTGCGCTGAATATAGGTGCGGTTGATAACAACAGAAGAATCCTTTACCGCTTCGGGTTTGCCAAAAAGTTTATCATACTCGGCACCTTCAAATGGTTTGCAAACTTTGTCGAGCGAAACTTTAAAAAGCTGAAAAGACGTGCCTCTGGGAAAACTTGGAGTATATCTGTCTGCAGTAAAATAGAGATACTTTCCATCCGGAGAGAAAACCGGATCATCTTCATATGTTGCAGAGTTTGTAAGATTAACAATTTTCTTGTCGGTAAAACTGTAAATAAACAAATCTCTTTCAAACAGATTTACGGCAGAAAAGGCCATGAATTTATCGTCGGACGAAAAGCTTATGCTATAATTCTGGAAAGCCCAAAACTCCCCTTTTGCAACCTCTTCAGTTTTATCATCAGCAAAATTTAATGTCATTACAGAGCCTGAGCCATTTACAAATGCCAATATCTTCCCTTTATGAGACCTTGTGAGGCTGCGGGCATTTGATTCGGATTTAAATACAATCTTTTCTTCGCCAGAAACATCTGCCGGTTGTTTGAAAATATTTGTAAATCCAAGATTAGTCCTTGTGTAATAAAGAGTCTTGCTGTCGTCTCCCCAGACAACCTCACCGACTCTCTCGTTTGAAGGGGTATTAATCTGTTGAACAAAGTTTCCTTTTACATCACTTACAAACAGCAAGCCCCTGAAAGCAAAAGCCAGTTTCTTACCATCAGGCGAAACAGCGGCATCCTGAGGAGTCTCTACTTTATATGAAGCGTCGTTTACAGTTCTGTTTTCCACAACTTCAATTTCCGGCTGAACAGACTTGCCGGACTGAGTGTCCGAAAGTGTAATTTTATAACCTTTCAGATAGACAATTTTTGAACCGTCTGCGCTAATTGCAGGGTACTGGACAGATTCATCAAACTTTGTTATCCATTTTTTTGCGTTTCCCTCCAGCTTAACAATATTGTCCTGACCGTTCAGCTCGTCTGATACATAGTAGAGATTACCTTTTGTATCTGTAAGCGGCCATATATCCTTGCCAATATTGGTTGTGACTTCACGGTATTCGTTTTTTGAAGGATTCCATGAGATTATATTTGAGTTATGCTCCCCTTTGTATCCTTTTCTTGTTGCAAACCTGTACGACTCGGTAGATTCTGTGAATAAAAACTCTCCGGTGACCGGATTCTGAACAAGATTTGCAATTGTATTAAAATAATTAGCGAAAAGTCTTTTTGGAGTTCCTCCTTCAACCGGAACAGAATAAGTGCTTATAGTGTTATATCTGTTAGATTCGAAATATATCGTTTTTGAATCCGGGGACCAGGATACCGGTACATCGCCTGCATCATGAAAGGTAAGCTGAACAATCTCCCCTCCTTTAACGGGAACCACATATACGTTGTTATTTCCTGTTTCGTTTGAAGAGAAGGCAAGATACCTGCCATCGGGAGAAACTCTCGGATTTGACTCAATACCAGCCATAGACACAACCCTTAAGGCAAGCCCTCCGCCTGAAGACACTTTAAAAATGTCCCCGACATAGGAAAAATAGATTGCAGAACCATCCGGGGCCAGCGAAGGTCTGGACGCGAAAATTACACTCTCTGCATTTACGCTCACTGCTGCAAAAAGAGATGTCAAAAGCAAAAAAAACTTTTTCATATAATTTGACTGATTTTAACTATTTAGACCAGTTTACGGCACTCCTCCGAAGCGGCATTGTCATGCACCTTGCACCTCCCCCGCCTCGCGGAAGTTCAGAACCATCAATAGTCACAACGCACTTGCCCACCTTTGAAAGGTCGCGTTTTCCGTTAACAACATCCCACGCAGGGATTATTTCAAAATCCATTTTGTCCAGTTCGTTAAGAGTATGGACATTCCTCGCATAGGACATAACTTTCCCCGGTTCAAAAGCGAAGAAATTTGCACCACTGTGCCACTGTTCTCTCTCCTGGTTCCATTCGTCTGCATTGCCTCCGCAAATGATTGGCTCCACTTCCATACCCAGTTTTTTAAGTATCGAAGGTATGTTATTTACAGTCTTTATCTTTGTAACACGCCCTCCCTCAATTGTCATATGTACTGTCTGGTACTGATTATCATTAAGTATCAGAGGTTCAAAAACCATTGCTTTGTCTACATCCAGAAGAGTAAACACCATATCCAGGTGAATAAATGACTCCGGAGAATCCGGGAGTTGCTGAACAATAACATGCCTCTTTTCAGGACCTTCGGTTTTGCAAAGCCTGTTTACAAGCAGGTCGATACCATTGCTGCTTGTCCTCATTCCGTTTCCTACAATTAAAATATCTTCTCTTGCAATAAGGATGTCGCCACCTTCCATGAATATCTCCTCGTTACCGGGCTGAAAATCGTGAGCATTGATAACTTCACAATCAAAGAAGTTCGGATTTTTGAAAATTGCCTCTGTTATGAGCGATTCTCTCATCCTCACTTTACTTGCCATCTTGCAAATTAAAGCTCTGCTGCCTATTGAAACAGCTGCATCTCTGGTAAAGTAAAAGTTATAAAGCGGCAACAAAGCATAGTAATCGTCCTTTAAATATGCAGTGAGAGTGTTTATCCT
>JAGDMC010000070.1 GCA_017860395.1 Bacteroidota bacterium
CAGACAGCTGTCAGAAGCAGAGCAGGCGCTTGTCTGGCGAAAGCCGTCCTCTCATAAGGACAGTGAGGAAGAAATCAGAATTTGCAATGAAATAAAGCGTAACTGGAATCAAGGTGAAATGAAAATTGCCAATATACTTTTAGAAGGTGATACCGGCTCAGGCAAAACGCAGCTGGCAAAAGCCTTATCCGCTGATTTCGGACTGCCTTACACCAAAGTGACCTGTTTTGCTGATATGGATAAGTCGGATATTATCGGTGCAATTCTGCCGGTTCTTTCTGATGAACAGAAAGAACGTAGGGGGAGTGGCGAAAAAGAAGCACTCGACGCGTTATACCGAAGTGATAATTTGTCTGATGCTGCCTGGAGTTTAACTGAAGAACTTGGTATTACACATAAGCAGGCAGAGGTCAGAATAAGGCAGATGGTAAAAACCCTTGAACAGCTGCCGCAGACGGACAATGTCAACTATCGATTTTACCCTTCTGAAATAGTCCAGGCATTCAGGAATGGCTATCTTTTGGAGATACAGGAGCCTACAGTAATCCGGGATGCTGCAATGCTGATGGCGTTGAATTCAGCTCTGGAGCCAGATGGAATCATCAATTTGCCGACCGAAATTATCCGCCGGCATCCCGACTTTATTGCGGTGATTACTACAAACAGGGGCTATAATGGTTGCCGACCCTTGAATGAAGCCTTACGGGACCGTATTCAGCACGCTGAAAGAATGGATATGCCCTCCATAGAGGTAATGATAGAGCGGGCTATTGCGAAAACAGGCTATACTGACCAGCATGTTTTGTCCGTGCTGGCAAATGCAATTATTGTGCTGGATCAGACAGCGAGGGCGAATGCCATAAAAGGTGTGGCGGGTATGCGTTCCTATTTCTACTGGATAGATGCCGTCGCTTATGCAACCGATGTAAAAGAGTCTCTTTATCATAAGGTGATTTATAAGATCACTACTGACCCGGATGAAATCCGTATTTTGGAAGAAGCATTGGAGGTACATGGCATCATTTCAGAGCTGAATGATATCAAGAGCAGCAGGAATGTAAAAAAAAACATGATTCCGACGTTATAGAAATCCGTATATGGGATGACTGTGAGACTTCCGAAGAGGATGATCTGGAAAAGGATGATAATGCTGTTATGCTGAGGAAGGCTGCAGACAGCGAGGAGCAGTCAAATAAAGCATCGGAAGAAACACAAAACACCAGAAGCTCTGATTTGGGCGAATACGGTAATCCAAACTACCATCAAATGAATTCCTGCGACCAGGAGAAAAAGCGTAAAGAGCAGGAGTTCCGGAAACAATTGAATCAGGATGCTCGCAAAACTGCCGTTGGGACAATACATCAAGGGATTAAGCTTATCATTCACCGCCCTGAGGCTACCTTGCAGCAAAGAGAAGAATACTATCGGCTGTCTTCTGGGATCATGCCGGTTATTCGTGAGCTTGTGAGAAAAACAATGCCGCTATTGGAGTATGAGGTATCTGCTAATTTTACAAGAAACCATATTTATGGAAGCAGATTTCATGCCGAAAGCATAGCATCAAGGGATTTTCGCTACTTTTCAAAGAAGCGGCCTCCGGAAGAAACTCCATCCCTAGTGGTGGCATTACGTATCGACGAATCGGCATCCATGTCTGCGTTTGGACGGCTGGATGCAGCGAAACGTGCTGCTATTGCTGTATACGAATTTTGTGACCAGTGTGGCATTCCTCTGCTGATCTATGGTGATACGGCAGACCGCTCAAAAATGGAGCAAATGTCTGTCTATGCATACAGTGATTTTTCGAAAAAAGAAACCGATGACTGTTTTCGGTTGATGCACATTCAGGGCAGAAGCAATAACCGTGATGGTATGGCGTTACGAATTTTGTCTGAGAAGCTGCTGACTGCTCCAAAGCAGACCAAATTACTAATAAGCATCAGTGACGGACAGCCGAAGGCAACCCCTGATTATACCGGTAACTTTGCTGTTGAGGATGTACAAAATACTATAAAAGAATATACCCGTAAAGGGATCGCTTTTATATCAGCCGCTATTGGACAGGACAAGGATGTAATCAGCCAGATTTACGGGAAAGACCGATTTTTGGATATTACAGATCTGAATAAGCTTCCCACACAATTGGTAAAAATTATCACGCGTTATTTATGATTTAAAAAATCAGAGTATAATAAATAATGAAGTTAATTGATGGGAGGGAGCGAAGGATGGACTGTTCAAAAGTGGGAAAGCTGATATTGCATCTACGAAAAGAACAAGGGCTTACACAAAAAAATGTTGCTGATGCCTTAAACATCAGCAATAAAACTGTTTCAAAGTGGGAATGTGGCTTTGGATGTCCGGATATTTCCCTTTTGGCAGAACTGTCCGGGGTTTTAGGTGCGGATATCCAAAAGATGCTGGAAGGCGAGCTTGATCCCAACATGCTGGATAACGGAAACATCAATAGAATACGCTTCTATGTCTGTCCGGCTTGCGGCAATGTTCTCACCAGCTCAAATAAAGCATCGATTTCCTGCTGCGGCAGAAAACTGCTACCGCTGGTGCCAAAGGAAAACCTGGAGCATCACCAGATGACCGTAGAGGAAATAGATATTTACAATTATATATCCATAGACCATGAAATGAAAAAATCACATTTTATAAGATTTATCGCTTATGTGGGAACCGATATAGTTCTATTAAAACGACTTTATCCGGAGCAAAGTGCCAATATCCATATTCCGGTTATGCGACGTGACGGAAAACTTTATGGCTATTGCAGCCAGCATGGACTGTGGGTACAATCTATACATTTCTAAAGAAGGAGACTGACAATGAATGATATAATAGAAAACATTTTAACAAGAAGAAGCATACGTGCTTTTAAAGAGGATCAGATATCGGAGGAGAATTTAAATACCATTCTCATGGCAGGAAGCTACGCCCCGAACGGGATGGGAATGCAGAACTGGAAATTTACTGCTATACAAAATGCGACTACAATCAAAAAGGCCAATGAGGCTATCCGCCAAACCCTTTTAGCTATTTCTATTGTGCCGGAAACCCACCCTTATGTTGTGAGCCTGATTGAAAAAGCGAAAGACGAGAACGCAGACTTCCTGTATCATGCGCCTACCTTTATTATTGTCTCTAATTTAAAAGACAACGGGAACTCCATGCCGGATTCAGCATTAGCCATCGGAAATATGATGCTGGCCGCACACTCCCTTGGCATCGGTTCTTGCTGGCTGAATCAATTGCCGGGACTTACTCATATGCCTATAATCCGTGAGCTTTTGACAGACTTGGATATTCCGGAAAATCATAATGTGTATGGATCGGTTGTTATGGGCTATGCGGCAGAGGAATCCAGACCAGTTGAACCACGTAAAAATGTCATACACATTATTCGTTAGCTACGGTATAAAGTAGTTGAATATCGAATTGCCAATACAGGGATCAGCTTGTATAGGGACAGTTTGCAGAAATTTACACTGCCACCAAGGCCCCACTAGGTTTAGGCGGCATCTTTTTTGTATCCTCAAGGCATACGGAATCGGTTTGCTTGCTTGAACGTGGGGAAAGCATTGATAAATAAGGGGTTTGGGTGGATTTGCCGTAACCGAAACTATTGAGACCCTTGAGGAGATAAAAAAGATGACATTGGATTTTCTGACGGGAAAAACAAGTATTTTGAGGATTGAAAAGAAGAAAAATGGGATAGTGTCTAATTCGACAAATAAAAAACATAAATGAGATGTCGTTATTTATGATCAACAATGCACCCCGGAACAACCAGGTTTTGACGATATCTTCTTTGTATCCTCCAGGCATTGTGAAAGTATTTGCCTTTTAACGAAATGATAATTAAAGAGCTGACAAAATACCTTGATGGAATATATCAAAATTTAAGAATAAGGCAATATGGCTTCAGAATAGTAATGTAATAGATTTGCATTTTTTTGTAATAGTGACTGGCAAATCTATAACACTCATTTTTTGAAATTAGCTTTATCTATTAAGTAAATTATGGTATATTTGAAATAGAAACTGCGTAACTGACGGAAGTGGAAGAAACCACGGGGAGCGCAGTATGATTTGTAAGCCGACCGTCTGGGCAACCGTTTGAGGTTACCAGACGGTTTTTTGATTTTCACATCGTTTCAGGGAGGTATAATCTATGAAGGAATATGAATTAAAATACGGATGCAATCCAAATCAAAAACCTGCTAAGGTTTTTATGCAAGAAGGCGAACTTCCAATTCAGATCTTAAATGGCAGACCGGGATATATCAATTTGCTGGATGCATTGAATGCATGGCAATTGGTAAAAGAATTGAAGAGAGCAACAGGACTTCCTGCTGCAACATCATTTAAGCATGTTTCTCCCGCCGGTGCAGCCGTTGGAATTCCTCTAACGGATGTAGAACGCCAAATTTACTGGATAGCCGATGATATGCAATTATCTCCACTGGCAAATGCATATGCACGGGCAAGAGGTGCAGACAGAATGTCCTCGTATGGAGATTTTATAGCATTATCCGATGTCTGTGACATTGCCACAGCTAAAATAATTCAAAATGAGTTTTCTGATGGTATTATTGCTCCTTCTTATGAACCGGAAGCACTTTCTATTTTAAATGATAAGAAAAAGGGGAATTACTGCATAATTCAGATCGATAGGGATTATATTCCAGAGCCTGTTGAGCGAAAAGATGTATTTGGTATAACTTTTGAACAAGGAAGAAATGAACTGGTTATTAAAGATGAATTATTCAAAAATATTGTTACAAAAAATAAAATTCTGTCTGAACAGGCTAAGATAGACCTTACTATTGCAATGATTACGTTGAAATATACCCAGTCTAACTCAGTCTGCTATGCAAAAGGTGGTCAAGCAATTGGAATCGGCGCAGGACAGCAGTCTAGAATTCACTGCACAAGACTTGCAGGACAAAAAACTGATAACTGGTTCTTACGTCAACATTCTAAAGTATTGAATCTTCCATTTAAAGAGCAAATTAAAAGGGCCGACAGAGATAATAGCATAGATATTTATATTAGCAATGATTACATGGACATACTCGCAGACGGTAGCTGGGAAAACTTTTTTACAACAAAGCCAGAGATTTTTACAAAAGAAGAAAAAGAAGAATGGCTTGCCCGGATAACGGATGTTTCCTTAGCCTCAGATGCGTACTTTCCATTTGGCGATAATATTGAACGTGCTCATAAAAGTGGTGTAAAATATATCGCACAGCCGGGCGGATCAATTAGGGATGATAACGTTATTGATACTTGTGACAAACATAATATGGTAATGTGCTTTACTGGAATCAGATTATTCCATCATTAATGGGAAGGAATCTTTCAACGACACATAATTTATTCCCAAATGCAAACTATTAGGTGAATAAGTAAATACCAAGCCATTTCCGTGAAAGAACAATCCCGCTAAGGAATAACCAGATCCTTACGTCATCATTATTGTCTACTCAAGGCATACAGAAACAGTTTGCCTGCTAGAGCGTGCATAAAGCCTTGCTAATAAAGGACTTGAAGTGTATTTATATTAGCTTTAAGTGGAGTGACCTTGAGGTGATAAAAAAGATGACATTCGATGAAAAAGCGAGGAAGAGGAGATTTTTTAAATTACAGATAAGGAAGTCCGGAAGTCCTGTATCAATTGCGCCGTGGAATCAACCCACTAGAGGAAATATTAATAGTTTAAAAAAGTACTACTTTATATCAGAGAATTGAAAGTAATTTCTGCCAATTTCCTTTTATTATGAAATCAATGAGAAAAACTGCCATCAAAGGGGATACCAGCAGGAGCGGCATCCTCGAGGCATGTGGAAACTGTTACGGCGTTAGAACGAAATAGCAAGCATTTCCGGTGTTTTTAATCAAATCTTGCAGTGTGCTTTATGTTCCCGTGAACGAGTTGTTATGCTCCCCTAAAGGTAGACAGGTTAAATAATAAAAGACCTGTTACCGAAAGGGGAGCATAACAAAATCGCCTACTTTGGATGAAGAATGGGTAAAGAGTATTCTTTGTGAAACGGCTTGCGAGAATGGCGTTTATGAGGAAGCTTTCGTAAGGAATACCATTGAAAAAATACTGGTTTTTGAAGAGTATATTTCAATTTGCTATAAGATAAGTCATATATCAATATTGGGTTGAACAATAGATAAAAGGTTTGTCAGGAGGGTAGCAAAGGGCAATAATGATAGTGTTGTAAATGTTTGCTAAGTAACTCTATCATTATTGTCCAAAATATGTAATAATATGAGAAAATTCTCATTCTCCGATTATGAAAGAGATCTTAAATATTTTAAGATACTCTTGAATGAAATTATCCGATACGATTCAATTATGGGGGGAGGATATCAAATGGAGATTATGTGAATTATTAGTTAAAAATTTTTATTGCATCGACAGTATTGGTATAAGATTAAAATAGACAATATAATCGTTTTAATTGGACCTAACAACGTTGGAAAAACTAAAGGCATATGAATTGTTTACTAAATCTGGTGAGCCACAACCTATCGAGAGCTTCTTTAAAATAAAGAAGAAAATGCTATTGAAATAACTGGAATCTTTTCGGACATCATTGAGGAGGACAAGAAGCAAATAGGGGAGAAATGGTTATATGCCGATCCTGAATATGGTGATGTCATAAAATATAAATGGGTATGGTCATAGGTAAGCGAAAAAGGAAAAAAGTATTCTTAGAATGAGACCGAAAAGAAATGGGAATCCGGAGGAATGGGCGGATGGGATTCTAAAATAGCAAGCAAACGATGGTGGTAGACTTATAAAGTTTGAAAGCGGAAGTTCATTATTAACTTTTAATAATTCGAGAAAACATTATGGAAAGTGAGGAAATAATTACTATGTTATTACCAACAAAACCTCACAAAAAGAAAAAAATTATCAAATTAGGAATAAAAATACTATTAACCGTTTTTATAATATTAATAGTTGGAATTGCATATGAGCAAATAGGTGAATACGTTGACAACAAAGAATATAGCCCGGTTGGTAAG